>JAJKIB010000222.1 GCA_021154745.1 Mycobacterium sp. | reverse complement strand
GAACTCAAACAGGGCGAGAAGATCATGCTGCTGTTCGAGTCCGCCAACTTCGACGAGGCGATGTTCGGCGATCCGGACAACTTCCGGATTCAGCGAAACCCCAACAGCCACATGGCATTCGGCTTCGGCACTCACTTCTGCCTTGGCAACCAGCTGGCCCGCATCGAGCTGAGCAGCATGACCAGTCGGGTGCTGCAGCGGTTACCCGACCTGCGGCTGGCCGATGGTGCGGAGCTGCCGCTGCGCCCGGCGAACTTCGTGTCCGGCCTGGAGTCGATGCCGGTGGTCTTCACCCCGAGCAAGCCGCTGGCGTCCTAGCGCGAGGTCCGTCACAGGTCGCGGCCAGGGGGCGCGGCGATGCATAAACTGCGGTCATGGACGGGCTGCTGCAGATCGAGGAGTGCCTCGACGCTGACGGCGGCGTCGTTCTGCCGCCCGGGACAACGCTGATATCGCTGATCGAGCGCAACATCGCGAACGTCGGCGACTCGGTGGCCTACCGGTACCTTGACTTCACCCGTTCGGACGCGGGACAGGCAGACGAAATCACCTGGACGCGACTCGGGACTCGGCTGAGAGCCATCGGTGCGCGCGTTCAGCAGGTCACCGCTCGGGGTGATCGCGTGGCGGTCCTTGCGCCACAGGGCCTTGATTACATCGCGGGGTTCTTCGCGGCGGTGAAGGCGGGAACCATTGCGGTGCCGTTGTTTGCACCAGAATTGCCCGGCCATGCCGAGCGTCTCGAAACAGCACTGAACGATGCGCAGCCAACCGTCGTGCTCACCACCTCGGCCGTCAGGGACGTGGTGGAAGCTTTCCTGGCCACGATTCCGCCTGCACGAAGGCCGCACGTCATCGCCATCGATGAGATACCCGACTCGGCGGCAGAGGCTTTCACCCCGGTCGCAATCGACGTCGCGGACGTATCTCATCTGCAGTACACCGGAGGTGCGACGCGGCCTCCCGTCGGCGTCGAGGTCACCCACCTGGCGGTCGGCACGAACCTTTTGCAAATGATTCTCTCGATCGACCTGTTGGACCGAAACACCCATGGGGTCAGCTGGTTACCGCTCTACCACGACATGGGCTTGTCGATGATCGGCTTTCCGGCGGTGTACGGCGGTCACTCGACACTGATGGCGCCCACCGCGTTCATCCGCAGGCCGCAGCGGTGGATTCATGCGTTGTCGGACGGATCCCGCCACGGCCGGGTCGTCACCGCCGCGCCGAACTTCGCCTATGAATGGACCGCCCAGCGTGGCGTACCCGATCCGGCTGACGGCATCGATCTGAGCAATGTCGTGCTGATCATCGGGTCCGAACCCGTGAGCATGGATGCGATCCGGGCCTTCGATAAAGCGTTCTCGCCCTTCGGTTTACCGCGATCGGCGTTCAAACCTTCCTACGGAATCGCCGAGGCGACACTGTTCGTCTCGACCATCGAGCCGAGTGCGGAGCCGACCGTCAGCTACTTCGACCGCGAACAGTTGGGGGCCGGTAGAGCGGTGCGGACCGCGGCCGACGATCCCAATGCGGTGGCGCACGTGTCGTGCGGTCGGGTTGCCCGAAGCGAGTGGGCCGTGATCGTTGACCCCGGCACCGGCGAGGAATTGCCCGACGGCAGGGTCGGTGAGATTTGGCTACAAGGCCACAATATTTGTCGAGGTTACTGGGGTAGACGCGAGGAAAGCCGGCGAACGTTCGGCGCGAGATTGCAGCGTCGACCGGGTGACTGGCTGCGCACCGGAGACCTCGGGGTGTATCTGAACGGCGAGCTGTACGTCACCGGCAGAATCGCGAACCTCGTGACGATCGATGGTGTGAACCACTACCCACAGGACATCGAGGCCACCGCAGCGGAGGCGTCGCCCATGGTGCGACGGGGCTATGTGGCGGCGTTCACCGACGACAGGGACCGCCTGGTGATCATCGCCGAACGCGCGGCGGGCACGGCCCGCGACGATCCACAACCTGCGATGGACGCCATTCGCACGATGGTGTCGCAGAAACACGGGCTCGCTGTGTTCGACGTTCACTTCGTGCCTGCGGGTGCCATCGCTCGCACGACTAGCGGCAAGCTTGCTCGTTGGGCGTGCCGCGCCCGCTACGCCAGCGGTGAATGAACGCCCAGCTCTCAGCGACAGCGGAGCGACATCACGTCGTCGCGACGGGGTTGTCGCTGAGGTGTCGCTCGGAGCCGGGCAGAAGCAGTAGACCCCATGCGCTGGCCCCCGCCTACTTCATCTTGAAGTCGGGGGCGCGCTTCTCCTTGAACGCCAGCGGGCCTTCCTTGGCGTCGTCGGAGAGGAACACCTCGATACCGATCTTCGTATCGATCTTGAACGCGTCGTTCTCGTGCAGGCCTTCGGTCTCGTGGATCGTCCGCAGGATCGCCTGTACGGCAAGGGGTCCGTTGTTGTTGATCACCTCTGCGATCTCGAGCGCCTTCTCCAGCGCCGAGCCGTCCGGTACGACGTAGCCGACGAGCCCCATCTCCTTGGCCTCGACGGCCGTGATGTGCCGCCCGGTCAGCAGCAGATCGCAGGCCACGGTGTAGGGGATCTGACGGACCAGTCGCACCGCCGAGCCGCCCATCGGGTACAGGCTCCACTTGGCCTCGGAGATGCCGAACTTCGCGCTCTCGCCGGCGACGCGGATATCGGTGCCCTGCAGGATCTCGGTGCCGCCCGCGATCGCCGGGCCCTCGACAGCCGCGATCAGCGGTTTGGTCAGCCGCCGGCCCTTGAGCAGCGCGTCGATGCGTGACGGGTCGTAGCTGCCGTCCTTGAACGAGTCGCCGGGCGGCTTGGCCGTCGCTGCCTTGAGGTCCATGCCCGCGCAGAAATACCCCCCGGCCCCCGTCAGGATGCAGCTGCGGATCTCGGGATCGTCGTCGACCCGGTCCCAGGCCTCGACCATGATCGAGAGCATCTCGGTGGAAAGCGCGTTGCGCGCCTCGGGCCGGTTCAGCGTCAAGATCAGAGTGTGTCCGCGCTGCTCAATGATGGCGTCGGGGCCCTTTTTAGACTCGCTCACAGATGTCCGCCTTCCTGCATCAAAGCCACAGACTTGAATGAAAATGTAACACGTTCTAGTTTAGGTTCCGTGGCCCTGAACATTGCCGATCTCGCCGAGCACGCCATCGACGCTGTGCCTGACCGTGTCGCCCTGATCTGTGGAGACGAGCAGATCACCTACGCCCAGTTGGAGGAGAAGGCCAACCGCCTTGCCCACTACCTGATCGACCAGGGCGTGAAGAAGGACGACAAGGTCGGGCTGTACTGCCGCAACCGCATCGAGATCGTGATCGCGATGCTCGGCATCGTCAAGGCCGGCGCCATCCTGGTCAACGTCAACTTCCGCTATGTCGAGGGCGAGCTGAAGTACCTCTTCGAGAACTCCGACATGGTCGCGCTCGTACACGAACGCCGATACGCCGACCGTGTTGCCAACGTGCTGCCCGAGACGCCCCACGTGAAGACCATCCTGGTCGTCGAAGACGGCAGCGATGATGACTACCAGCGCTACGGCGGCGTCGAGTTCTACTCCGCCATCGCGCAGGGCTCACCCGAGCGTGACTTCGGCGAGCGCAGCGCCGACGACATCTATCTCCTCTACACCGGCGGCACCACCGGGTTCCCCAAGGGCGTGATGTGGCGCCACGAGGACATCTACCGAGTGCTGTTCGGCGGCACCGACTTTGCGACGGGCGAACCCATCGCCGACGAGTACGACCTCGCCAAGCAGGCCGCCGCGAACCCGCCGATGATCCGCTACCCCACACCGCCGATGATTCACGGCGCCACCCAGTCGGCCACCTGGATGTCACTGTTCTCCGGCCAAACCACCGTGCTCGCACCGGAGTTCGATCCCGACGAAGTGTGGCGCGCGATCCACGAGCACAAGGTCAACCTGCTCTTTTTCACCGGCGACGCGATGGCACGCCCACTGCTCGACGCCCTTCTGACGCATCAGGAGAAGGGCAACGAGTATGACCTGTCCTCGTTGTTCCTGCTTGCGAGCACCGCCGCGCTGTTCTCCACCAGCATCAAGGAGAAGTTCCTCGAACTCCTGCCCAATCGGGTGATCACCGACTCGATCGGATCCTCGGAAACGGGCTTCGGCGGGACCAGCATCGTGGCCAAAGGTCAGTCGCACACGGGCGGACCGCGAGTCACGATCGACAAGACCACCGTCGTGCTCGACGAAGACGGCAGCGAGGTCAAGCCGGGTTCGGGTGTTCGGGGCATCATCGCTAAGAAGGGCCACATTCCCGTCGGCTACTACAAGGACGAGAAGAAGACAGCCGAGACCTTCCGCACCTACAACGGTGTGCGCTACGCGATTCCGGGCGACTACGCCGAGGTGGAAGCCGACGGCAGCGTCACGATGCTGGGTCGCGGCTCTCAGTCCATCAACAGCGGCGGGGAGAAGATCTACCCCGAGGAGGTCGAGGCCGCCCTCAAGGGCCATCCGGATGTGTTCGACGCGTTGGTGGTCGGCGTGCCAGACGATCGCTTCGGCCAGTGCGTGGCGGCCGTCGTACACTGCCGCCCGGGCACCAACACGACACTGGCCGAACTCGACACGTTCGTGCGTCAGGAGATCGCGGGATACAAAGTGCCGCGCAAGGTCTGGTGGGTCGACGAGATTCATCGGACACCCGCCGGCAAGCCCGACTACCGCTGGGCGAAGGATCAGACCGAGGAGCGGCCGGCCGACGACGCCCACGCCAACCATGTCGGAGCGAAAACCTGATGCGAACCGAGCTGTGTGACCGCTTCGGCATCGACTATCCGATCTTCGTCTTCACGCCATCGGAGAAAGTGGCCGCGGCGGTCAGCAAGGCCGGCGGTCTCGGCGTGCTCGGCTGCGTGCGGTTCAACGACCCAGGCGACCTCGAGAACGTCCTGTGCTGGATGGACGAGAACACCGACGGCAAACCGTATGGTGTCGACATCGTCATGCCCGCCAAGGTGCCCACCGAGGGCACGGCCGTCGATATCGACAAGCTGATCCCGCAGTCGCACCGGGACTTCGTCGCTAAAACCCTTGCCGATCTTGCTGTCCCGCCGCTACCGGACGACGAGCAACGCAACGAGGGTGTGCTCGGCTGGCTGCATTCGGTGGCGCGCTCGCACGTCGAGGTGGCGCTCAAGCATCCGATCAAGTTGATCGCCAACGCCCTCGGTTCGCCGCCGAAGGATGTCATCGACCAGGCGCACCAGGCAGGCGTTCCGGTGGCGGCACTGGCCGGCAGCGCCAAGCACGCACAGCGCCACGTCGACAATGGCGTGGACATCGTCGTCGCACAGGGCCACGAGGCGGGCTGGCACATCGGTGAGATCGGGTCGATGGTGTTGTGGCCGGAAATCGTCGACGCCGTTGGCGGTAAAACTCCCGTGCTGGCGGCCGGCGGCATCGGAACTGGCAGGCAGGTGGCCGCGGCGTTGGCCCTTGGCGCGCAAGGTGTCTGGATGGGTTCGGCGTTTCTGACGTCAGCGGAATACGACCTCGGCCACCGGAAGCCGAGTGGTGTGTCGACGATCCAGGAAGCGTTGCTGCGCGCGAATTCGAGCGACACCGTGCGCCGTCGCATCTACACGGGTAAGCCCGCACGGCTGCTCAAGACCCGCTGGACCGACGCATGGGATGAGCCGGATGCGCCGGAGCCATTGCCGATGCCGCTGCAGAACATCCTCGTCAGCGAGGCACATCAGCGGATGAACGAGTCGGACAACGCCGACACCGTCGCGATGCCCGTCGGTCAGATCGTCGGCCGGATGAACGAGATCCGGCCCGTCGCCGACATCATCGCCGAATTGGTGCAGGGGTTCGCGGATGCCACCCAGCGATTGGATGGCATCCGCGACAGCTGACCCCAGCGTCAGGGTGTGATTTTCGTCTGATCGTCGATCACATCGGTTGCCGCGCCGACGATTTCGCCCTGATCTTCGAGCCCCGTCCGCGTTGAGCTGCAGCACGTAGAGTCCGTCGCTACCTGGAATCACGACGGTCTTCTGTGCGACGATCTTGGCCTGGCCGTCCTGCGTCCAGGTGCCGCCGAGTTGATAGGCCGGGTACTCACCCAGGGTGCTCGCCTCGCCCTCGTTCATCGCCTTCCAACCGGGGAGGTTGTTGAGCTCACCGGGCGCCAGGTCGACGATTTTTTGCGGGTCGACATTGCCGGTCAGCTTGGACACCAGCGCGACGATGCTGGGCGTGTGATCGCCGGCGTCCGGCCGGGTGTAAACAATTGCGCCGTAGGCCCATTCCGGAGTGTCCTCACCGGCAGGCTCCCAGCCGTCGGGTATCGGCAGATCGATGGTGGGGGAGCCGGGGTCTCCTCGTTTGACCGGGCTTTCCTGGATGTTGTTCTCCTGGATGTAGCTGGCGATCGTCGGAATTGGTCCGGCCGCGTCCTCGTCGCGCGGCGCCACCTTGGGCTTCGACGACGGCGCCGCCTTGGTGCTCGTTTCCGAGCTGGCCTTGGACGCCGAGGTCGTCTTGCTGGGTTCGGTCTTGGTGTCCGACCCGCAGCCGGACAGCACGATCGCGACTGCCGCCGCTATCGCTGCCGTCCCGGT
>JAJKIB010000221.1 GCA_021154745.1 Mycobacterium sp. | reverse complement strand
TCAGATCGGCGAGCCGGCCGGCGTGGTCGACTAGGACCCAGACCGCACAAGACCCGAAAGGGGGGTGGCTGCCCGCGCCGCCCCCCTTTCGACGTCCAGAAGAGAAGACAGATAAGAGGCGCAGCCGCCGGACTAGCCGTGACAGGCCGGGTCCCCTGGCCCGCCAGCCCAACTCCATTGAACTGTGGCGTCAGAGCCCGACGGTAAGGTGCAGGAAAGCTCCGGGGGCGTCCGCCTAGACTCTGACGCCAAGATGAGCCGGAGCTATGGCGATCGCGACATCAAGTTGCTCTGGGGCCTCGCCGCCGCGAGGTGCTCCTTTGCAGATTGTCGGGCACGTCTTGTGGAGGATGCTTCAGACCAGGATGGAGAGGTCGTGCTTGGCAAGATTGCCCATATCGTCGCGCACTCGCCCGGCGGGCCTAGGGCGGACCCTTTGTACCCGGCGAGCGACTTGGACAAGTACCCGAATCTAATTCTTCTCTGTGGCACGCATCACGACGTTGTGGATGGGCAGTCCTCTACCTACTCAGTCGCCACGCTTCAAGCGATGAAGACGGAGCACGAGCGTTGGGTAGCGGAGCGTCTTACAGAAGAAGTTGCCAACCTCAGCTTCGTTCAACTGGAGATGGTTACGAGTTCAATCCTTAAGAGTCCGGCCGGACAATTGAGCGATCTCGCACTGGTACCACCCGAGGCGAAGATCGAGAGGAACAGCCTTTCCAACCAGACGTCAGCACTTATCTCATTGGGGATGGCGCAGTTCAACGAGGTCAGGGCCTTCATCGAGGCAATGGCTGATTACAACGACCGGTTTCCAGAGGAGTTGAGCGCCGGGTTTGTGGATGAGTACAAGCGACTAGTTGAAGAGGGTACCCAAGGCGACTACCTGTTCGAGGAAATGCGCGTCTTCGCCTCCGGCAACCCGTCGGACTTTCGTCGTCAGGCAGCGGGGCTAGCCGTATTGGCTTATCTGTTTGTGATCTGTGAGGTCTTTGAGAAGTGATTCTTCCGACGAAGCACGTACGGACACCGCACTCTCTGGTCGGCTTCGGCGCCGGCCTCCTCGACGCCCTCGACCACCCCATGTCCGTGTCCGAGCTTCGCGAGCGAGCGCTAAGAACAGACAGGAGCTACCCATATGACAGGTTCCTGCTAGCTCTCGACTTCTTGTTTGCCGTCAGGGCCATTCGGTTCAGTGAAGGTGTGCTCGTCCGGGAGTCGACAACGACGTGATCAGGGGGATATCCGCAAATCACGCCAGCTTTCACAGTGTGACGTTCACGCCTGGATTCAACGTTGTGCTCGCTGATCGCACGAATGAAGCGACCAAGACAGATTCTAGGAACGCCTTGGGAAAGAGCACGCTCATCTCGATCATCGACTTCTGCCTTGGAGCGCAGGTCAAGGCCGGAGATGGCATCAGATCGGTGGCGCTGGAGGGCTGGGCCTTCTCTCTCGATCTGTCAGTCGATAATCATGACTTCACGGTGACGCGCGAGGTCGATGACTCATCCTTTGTGCGATTGACAGGCGACGTGCCGCCGCTTCCAGCTGGCGTTCGGGCGGATGAGGCAAGGGGCATGTACCTTCGCCTCAAAGAATGGACTGATTCGCTGGGGTGGATCTTCTTTGGACTACAGCCTGAGGAGGGTCAGTACAAGCCCACATTCCGCGCGATCCTGCCGTACTTCATGCGTTGGGGCCGGGCGGCGTTTGCATCCGCTTTCGAGCACCGTCCCGGTCAGCAGACCTGGCAGACGCAACTCTATGTGTCTTTCCTTCTGGGACTTGAGTGGCAGTTCGCTCGTGAGAGGCAACAACTCCGAGCTCGCAAGAAGCAGCTCGACGCACTCAAGCCTGTCGTGCAAGGAGATTCCATCAACAACGTACTCGGAGACGTTGCCGAACTTGAGGCAGAGGTGGTTCGCCTCGACCGGATGATCGATCGACAGCGTGAGAGCCTCGCATCCTTCAACGTCCTGCCTCAGTACCGCGAGCTCGAGTCGGAAGCCAATGCGCTAACGAATGTGATTCACGACCTTACTAACGACAACATGCTCGATCGACGACTGATTCAGTTGTATGGCAGTCGCATGGCAGACGAAAGCGAGCTCGATCCTGCGGAAGTCGGTCGCATGTATGTGGAGGCGGGAACACTTTTCCCGGAGCAAACCCTCCGGCGGTTGGAAGAAGTCCACGCATTTCACAGACAGGTCGCGGACAATCGGCAGAGATTCCTAATCGCAGAGACAGCGAGGCTCGGGTCCGCTGTGCAGGCGCGCGAGGGCGAAATGGCCGCCGCAGTTGAACAGCGATCTTCGATAATGACCCTGCTAAGCCGTAGTCGCGCCCTGGACGAGCACGTCGCCATGCAGGAGCGTCTGGGCGTGGCGGTAGCTAGGCGTGAGTCAGCCGCCTCTCGTCTCGAGACCCTGCTCAATCTGCGAAATGCTGGGGCCAAATTGAAGGTAGAGGAAAACATCCTCTACCAGCAGTCGCTCGCCGCCTTTGAGGAGAGACGAGATGAATGGCGACGCATCGTGTCGCGGTTTGGGGAGTTCACAGACGTGCTCTACGGGCGCGAGGGCCAACTGCTTATCGACGTGACAGAGTCCGGCTACAAGTTCGGAATTGAGATGCGCAACATTGACAGCCAGGGCGTCGGGAATATGGCTGTCTTCTGCTTCGACTTGGCGTTGGCCTCCGAGTGGTCGAGGCGATCGCCGAATCCTGGCTTCCTCGTTCACGACAGCACCATTTTTGATGGAGTTGACGAACGGCAGATTGCAAGGGCGTTGGAATTGGCGAATCGAGTTTCCCTAGAGGATGGCTTCCAGTACATCTGTACTCTCAACTCAGACTTAGTGCCCTGGACAGAGTTCACGAGCCCCTTCGACCTCCAACAACATGTTCGTCTTCGTCTCACCGATTCAACCGAAGAGGGTCGCCTTCTGGGCGTCCGCTACTAGCCGCTGCGTGCGGTTGCCTCCCGTCTCGATGCCTGTCTGCATGTGCCCGAGCAATACCGCGCGTCTGCGCGCATCGATGATGGCAGGCGCCGACCGCAGTTTTGACACAGCCGAAGCAAGTCCGTGGCATGTTGCTGACAGAAGCAGTACAACGCAGCCCAAGCATCGGCAGGCAACTCGCGCTGTCCCGTGGCCCTTGCGAAATCGAGCGCAGCATTGAGGTACAGCTTCGAACGGGAGCGTCCCGCGATCGCCTCGAATACCGATGATCGGCTTCGCTCGGTCCGCTTCATGATCTCGTCAACACCCATGAGGCGTAGCACCGGAACGAGGAGGTGTTCCCAGCGATCGGCTCGGTCGCCGTAGGCAATGCCATACGCGTCGCTCTCCGCGAGCTCACCGGCTGCACGCTCCGCAAGACTCGATCCTTCCTTCCCGATCAGATTGGTGAGCACCGGGCCCGACTGGACTCGTCGTCTGCTCAGCACCCCAGTTGTCTTGTCGCTCGCCGGCTCACCATTCGGACCCGCGGATTTGTGCTCCGCCTGGTCCAGATACCCAGCGAGGACCTGGCCGAGCGTTCGGATAGCTACGGCGCCGAGTCGCGCGGCTTGCGCAAACGCCTCCGGATCTTCACCCGGCTGCGCCCACGTCACCTCTATCGGCTCCCCGCTCCGGCGGTCGTACCAAACGAGGTCTCCCCACCTGCCCGGGTCGGGTTCGTAGTTCGTCGCGGGCATCGGTACCTCGTCGTCCTCAAGGACCAGCGCCTGGCCGAGCAGCCCAAATGAACCGGGCCTCATCCGAGCCTCGAACTCGGCGGTGTCGTCGTGCCCCGCGAACCACCCGACCTTCGCAGGGCTCGAAATCGTGAAGCGCGTGAGCGCCGGGAGCGAAGCCCACGGTGGCATCGATGGGTTCCCACCGCCTGCTCGCTCGAGTACCCAATCCCATGCCTCGCGCACCCATACTCGACGACCCTTGTCGTCGCGCGCTCCATATTCGGGTCCGTAAGGATCGAGGTAGATGCCGAGCCCGTGCTCGGACCAGTCAGCGAGAGCGTCATCCTCGGGTGCGCCCTCCCGCTCGTCCTCATCGTCGCCGACCTGCAGGCGCTCCTCGCCCCGGAGCAGCACATACCGCTTGGCACTGATGGCATAGCACGTGATCGGCTCGTCGAGCGACCGGTGCTCAGCCTTCCACCAGTTCGGCACGAGCGAGCGATCGAAGGGGTTGAGGTCTTGGAACCGATCGAGGACTGCCCGAACCTCTGAGGCGCTCAACGCATGGATCGATGGCCCCGATCTGCTGCGACAGGGAACCTCGCCGCCAGCCGGCGTGGCGACGATTGCCATGGAATCCGTGTCGCAGAACGCGTAGCTGCCACCCTCCTCAGTCACGGCCCGCTCGAGCATCGCGAGGACAAGCCGTGCGCCAGCCGTGAGGCTCGCCGCGATGGCAGGGAAACAATGAGGACCGGGATCTTCCGGGTGGTCGGTCTTGGACCGGAGCGTCCCTCGGTCGGGGCCATACACCCGAACCGTCGTCGCCCGCCGGAGGTCCTTCCGGTCGAAACGCGCGAGCACGCCGTAGGACGTCGCGTTGGCGGTGATCTTCAAGAACAGTGAGAGGCGTTCACGCTCGTCCTCGTCCGTCGTGTCGCGCTCGATGCGGCGACGCTGTTCGATCATCGCGACGAACGGGTCATCGTGGCGCGGATCGATCTGCGGTCCACCTCGAAGCGCGATCGCACGAAGGCCACGCTGGATCCCAACCCCCCGGAACCGGATCGCACGTCGGATCTCTGGTGCATGACCTGACAGCAGAACCGATGCGATCACATCGGGCAGGAAGTACCAGATGGGGCCGTTGTAGGTGAGTGGATTCACGCCGATGCGGGGGTCCACCGCATCAGGGTCGTACCAGCCGCGGACGGGGAGCACCTGATCGGTCGGACGGTCGAGTTCGACGAGCGTCACGCCGATCCGATCGGACCAGAAGTCTCGCTCGTAGCAGCGCTCGGAGAGTGCTCGGTCGACCAGGAGCTTCCTCACGACCCCGGTGGCGTCCTCGGTGACGAGTGAGCGAGCGCGAAGGATGTCCCACGTGCCGAGCAACGCGTTGATGGACGGATACATGCTCGTCGCGTCCACGTAAGCGACCGGGACGAACGTCCGAACGATCCTCGCCTCCGCCCTACCACCAAAGAACGCAGAGATTGCGTATCCCTGTCGTGCCGCGGGGAGCTCGAACTTCTCCTCGGGCGGTGTCACCCCGAGGGCGTCGAGGTACCGCGAACCAACCGTCGCCGGTGAGTAGACCTTTGCCGGTTGCAGATCGATGCCTTCGTGCTGACGCACCTCAATGAGAGCGTTCCGGTACAGCAGCGCCGTGTGCTCGACGTCTTCGCGGGCGTAGGTGAGCATTTCCGGTGTGATCTCCCCGTAACCGACATCGGTCTTCTCCCACGGGTCACCGAACCTGTTGCAGGCGCCCTGCAGCGAGAGGTTCTTGTCGGTCAGCGCGAAGACGAGCGTGTGTAAGTCGAGGAGGTTGTCATGCAGACCAAGCCCATCCGCATCCTCTTTCTTGACGCTGCCCCAGGAGAACAACGTGCGTCTGGGGTCGATGGCCTTGTACCGCAGACGCGGATGAAACTTCGCGTCCTTCCACTTGCCGCGCGGGCTGAACGCCCCCCAGATGCCGAGCGAGAACCCGCCGCGATAGCGACCCGTGGCCGGCTTCCACTCGCTCGCGATGCGACCCAGGTCGAACGGCAGGTTGTAGGCGACGACGAGGCATCGGTTCCGATGGCTATAGCCGTATCGGTAGAAGCGTTCTTCGAGCCACCAGGACAGCGGCTCACAAAGCAGCGTCGTCGAGAACCCCGGCGCGACATCGGCCGTGGCAGTATCGACGTGGCGCTGGAGGATGGCGTAGCCGTTCGGATCTCGGTCGGGGAGCTCGTCTGGGTAGAAAAGCCCCTCTTCAACGCAGGTTCGCCCGGGCTCAGCGCTGGCGCGATCCCGATAGAACCGCCATACCCCCACCATCAGCTGCTGTGCCGGGTCACCAAGCGTCTCGGTGTCGAAGATCAGCGCTTCGCTGGGGTAGCGTCTTCGGACGCGCTTAAGCGGACGATCCTCGTCCGCCTCGTTCGCTGTTTCAAACGAAGGCCTCGGCGGCCTCTTTGCGTAGGCCCGCACGGCGATCGACAGCGCGGGGCAGGGATCCGTATCCGACACCGGCACATGATGTCAGCCCTAGTCGAACCAGCTTCGCCAGCCGGGAACGTGGTGGTCGAGGACCGTCACAACGGCCATCAGCTCCGCCGCCCACAGAGCGAACGCTTCGGCGAGCTTCCTTCGGAAGCCGTCACCGGGTCTTGCTTCGTGCCATCTCCCGAAGAACGCGGCGATGCGGAGGAGCCGCACGAGCACGCGCTCAAGCGGATTCGAGATCGGCGCCTCGCGAAGCTCCGGCGCTCCGATCGTGTGCCAATCATCGGCAACGAGTTCGTGGTCGTCGTGGCAGAGTGGCGTGACGAGCTCGAGATCGAGATAGGGACTTTTCGCATCGCCACACCGGCCGGTGGCGTGGTGCCCGCGTTCGAACGAGCGCTCGCAGAAGTAGCAGCGCGCCGCGGTCATGATTGCGATTCCCGGTACCACTCGCCTGGGTCGACGACGCCACGGCGACCGAGTTCGCGCAGCCGTTCCTCGTCGTCGACCACACGTCGACCCGCGACCGTGCGACCTTGGAGCCACCGGAGCTCCTCGGCGCTCGCCTGGCCGGAAAGCGCCCGCCACTGGACGTCAAAGATCCGTTCGGTCTCCAGCCGCTTCCAACCGCGGACCGCGACGGGTTGCACGCCGTCGTCGAGGATCACGAAGCGTAGGCGAGCGATGTCGCGTCGGGAGACCTGCGTGCGCCCGGCATGCTTTCGACCGAGCGCCTCATCGCCCCACCAACGCACCGCGGACATCGGCACGTCGAGTTCCGCTGCCGCTGACTCGACGTCACGTCGACCGCGACCGAGGTCGAGAACCCGCGTCACGTCCTTGCGGACGTCCTGCGCTCGGTCCGGGAGGGCGATCAACTCTTTCGAGCTGCGAGGCCGACGGGCGTACCGGCGTTGCTCAGCCCGGTTCGCGAACCCGCGCTCACTAGCGAGCTGATCGGCACGAGAGCGCTCGTGCTCGTAGTCACGTCGGCGCGGCATCAAGACCGCCGCCCATCGAGGTACTCAACGGCCTTCTCGAACCAGCCGAGGAATCGCTCGGCGCGGTCGAGTGCGTCAGTCGCGTAAACCTCCTCGAGCACGCGCGCGAGACGGTCTCCGGTGTGATCGCGCGTGATGGCGTCCCAGAACCCAAGCCCGCGGGTCTCGTAGACGCGCTCGAGACCCCGGAACAGTCGTGCAGCGGCCTCGGCGGTCGCGACCTCACCGAGGTAGGTCTCACCGCTGTCCTCTGCGCCTGTTGCGTTTGCAACATCCGGGGTTCGGATGCGCCAGACTGTCTGGCGGGAGACCCCGAAGAGCTTCGCGATCTCGGCGTCCGATAGCTCGGTCTCTTCGACTAACCGCCGGATTCCGTGCCGGCGCTCGCTCCGGGTTAACTCCCGATGGCCGCCGGTCGAGGCCTTGACGCCGCGCAGGAACGCGAACGTGATCTCGTCCGTTCCCTCTGGCACCGCCACCCGTACAGCGAACAAGCTCGTGAGGCCGGCGACGTCCGCCGCTAGTCTCCGATGCAGACCGTCGCTCAGGAGGTTGCTGTCGCCGACAGTCTCGATCGGTGGCAACGCCGACTCGCCACCCTCTTCGTACAGACTCGCGAACTCGGCGACCCTGTCTGGATCATGCGCGAGTCGCGGCCAAGCCTGCGGCTCAAAACGGATGTCGGACAACGCTAGGCGTGTCGCCCGCGCTTGGAGCTTCCCGTCCATGGTGGACGCCTTCCCGGAAACCCTTCCTCCGAGGATGAAGAGCCTCACGGTGGCGGGCAGTCGCCTTACCCCGCCTCACGGCGTCCCCAGGCCCACCTCGAGGATGGACGGGAGATCAGTTACGGGCCACGATACTCCCGAGGAGGAGATCGTGCCGAGGCATCAACCAGAGGCCGTGCTCGGTGGCTCGCTCGTCAGGTTGGACGACGGGTACCTCGGGATTCCCTCCTATAGCTACGGCGGCTCGTCGCAACAGGTCGTCCAGCAGGTCTACTCGAACGCGATCCACAAGCGCTACACGCCGACCTGGGATGGCAAGGCCCTGGACGCTGGGCTCGTAACGCGCTTCACGGACCCGTTCCGGATCATCCTGGCGTGCTGCCAGGCGGACATCGGCCCTTTCGTTGCTTATCACGCGGGCGACGGCGAGGAGTACGGAGTGATACGGCGCGACACGAAGCAGCGCCACCCGCTGGGCAACTTCCCGCCCGGTTACTTCGCGAACCAACCGAACGACGGCTTCGAGGCCAAGCATCGGACGTTCTGGGTCGACGGCGAGGTCGGCGGATCAGCAACGCGAGCTTATGCAATCTTCAAATGCAGGGACTGCGGGCGCGTCTACAACCCTCGCTCGCTGGCGAAGCTGGGCAAGAGGCTGTTCGATGACCGCCCGAGCTCATTTACGGTTGACCCCCCATAGAGCTAAACTCTTGCCCTACAACAGATGCTCCCCGCGACCGTGGGTGCGGTCCGGGGAGCGCGGCACAGGAAGGGGTACTTCCCATGCGGGCGCAACCTACCTCGTTCACGCCGGAACTCGACTCGTATTTCGGCGTGGTCGTCGCAGACGGCTACGGCATCAAGATTTACGTTCGGAACCGTCGGCTCGTGATCGACGACGGGTTCGGTAGTGACCGAAGGCATCGCGAGTTCCATCGAGCAACAGCTGGGTTTGACCGTCTCGTCTTGCTCGGCCACACGGGCTACATCTCGCTCGAAGCGATTCGCTGGCTCGGCGACGCCGGCGCGGCTCTAGTTCAGATCGACAAGGACGGCCGGCTCTTGCTCACCTCGCGATCGGCCTCGCGAGGGCTGGCCGGAGTCCGACGAACGCAGGCAATAGCTCGCGATGGCGAGCTCGGACTCGTGCTCGCTCGGGCGCTGCTAACTGCCAAGGTCTCCGGACAACGCGAGGTCTTGCAGCAGTTCGAGCGCCCCGGCGCTGATGAGGTCGCGGGGCTGGCGGACGGCCTGCAAGACGCACCCTCCATCGAGGCCCTGATCGGGATCGAGGCGAACGCCGCGCGCATCTACTGGGATGGGCTCGCGGCTATGCCCGTTCTCTTCCCAGAGACGGAACTGAGCAAGGTGCCCGAGCACTGGCGTACGTTCGGGTTGCGGAGCTCTCCGATCACCGGCCGCAATCGAACAGCCGCGAGCCCTGGACAGGCCGTGTTGAACTACCTCTATCGCCTGACCGAAGCTGAGACGACGTTGGCGCTTACCGCAGTGGATCTCGATCCGGCGCTCGGCATCTGGCATGCGGACCTGAATGGCCGAGCGTCCTTCACTCTTGATGTCTTGGAGGCCGTTCGTCCCGAGGTCGATCGCTACCTGCTCTCGCTACTCCAGCGTCGGACGTTCAGGTGGGGCGACTTCCACGAAACGCGCCAGGGGGCGTGCAGGCTCTTGCCTCCACTGACGCACGAGCTCGCGAAGGCCTTGCCACACCTGCGGCGAGCGGTGCTGCCGATCGTCGAGTTCGTGGCAAACGAGGTCGGTAGCCGCGCGGATCCACCTATCAGGGTCGGAACTCCGTTGACTGGCGCTTGGCGAGTGAGGAACGTCGGATCGTGGCCTAAACGAATGAGGCCGGCTGTGGAAACCTCGCCAGCCCGCTGTCAGAAGTGTGGTGCAGCGCTGAGTTCGCGCAGACGCAAGTTCTGCGATGTGTGTCTCGTCGAGCATCGCAACCAACACAACCGACAGCTTGGAGCGGCGGGCCGCCGGGCGCTCGAACGTATGAGGACCTCCAACGACCCCAGCGCAGTGACCGCTCGTGTCAAACGCAGCGAGACGCTCAGCCGACGGATGCGTGAGCTCCGCGCCTGGGAACGCAAGCACGGAAAGGATCACGACTGGGAACGGTATGAACCTGAGATCGTTCCGATCATCGAGTCGATGACCGCCTACGACCTCGCCGCGATCACGACCCTGTCACCCGGGCATTGCAAGGAGATCAAGCAAGGCGACAAGCGGCTGCACCCGATGCATTGGGAAAAGATCTTGGGTCAAGTCCAATAGAGCAGCCTCCCTAAGCCATGCGGTCCCTCCTGCCGGACCTCATCGCGGACGAGTCTCCGTGTTAGCCAGTCTGACAATACGTTTGGTTGAACCGCCTCGAACCGTGCGCGAATCCGCTCACGAGGTCGAGGAGATCCCCGATATTGGTTCCGGTGTAGTTCCCCACACCTCGCGCGACATCTGCGATTCGGGCAAGACGCGACGCGGCATCGGTCCCTTGCAAACCGCGAGCCGCCTTCTGGATTTGCCTAGCCGCCAACGCGAACTCTCCTTCGACATTGTCAGTGATTGGCTGCTTGCCGTGGAGCGCCTTGGCGAGGATCTTCACTTGCACGTCAAGCGCGGCGCAGGCGGCCTCAATCGCCTGGATGCTTGGCGAAGCTGTCGCCCCTCCTGAAGGAGTCACAGGTGGAGACGTCGCACGTAGGCTGCCGCTCGTTGGAACGACGCCAGTCGTGTCCGACGTACATGAAGCGAGTCCCGCGAACGCTAACGCTGCGGCGAGGAACCGAATCGAGATGAGCACTCGCCTACGTCGAGGCGGACACAGAAGATCGCTGACACACATGCCGAAGCTTCAATCTCGCCACCGTGAGAGGTCGCAACGCGGAAGTCGGTGTGACGCCGCTCCTGACAGAGCGATCGGCCCAGACTCGAGGGCGACCTGAGATTCCCGCTAACACGCGCTTGTGAGGCTACCCGTCATGTTCGTGTTGAACCCCATCTTGACGTCGTCCGCGGCGATCCACTTCCCGTCTGCGTTTCCGCCGTGATCGACACATGCGTTGTCTTTTCCGGCCCAGGAGTTCCAATCATCATTGGAGTTCTTCCACGTCAAGTTGTCTAGCTCACGGGGATCGTGTGAGGTAGTCATATGCGAGTTGCAATTTGTCGCAGTCGCTGTGTTGCACCTAATGGTAACGCGGACCAAGTCATTGAAGTTCAGCAAGGTATCCGCGTACTCGGCCTTGTCGAGAATGATTCCGGAACTATTCGACAGGCGGAAGAACCAGCAGAAGTTGTGTGATGAATAGCATCCGGGCGTGCCGCCGGGGAGGCGATTGATCGCCCAGTCTCTCGTCCCGGTTGCGGGCGCCTCACCATAATTTGCGAAATCGAAGTAGGAGCCCTGGCTGATTTGAGAATAGAGGGAGAAGTCCGTGCTCGGGCAGAGCTGCCCACCTATGACCGAGGTTTGGATCATGAACGAGATGTAGTCCCCACCGATTCTTTGTCCTCGGATTCCCGTTTCGACGTATGTGTTCGTCTCCGTGTTGGCACACGTGACATCGTCTCCATTGTCGAACCGCGGATAGTTCCAAGAGAACTCCGCGTGGACGCCTCGCGCTGGACTGTTTGACGGGCCGGTGCCCTCTGTGAACCGGGCATAGAAATTGTGGTCTGCATAGGCCGCGTTGGGAAGACCAACCAGCACCCCTGCGACGGTGAGAGCGATTGATACTCGCAGCGCCCAGGCCCGCGGCACCCTCACTTGACAACCCCTGGTGAACCCGAAGCTGTCGGGTCGC
>JAJKIB010000220.1 GCA_021154745.1 Mycobacterium sp. | reverse complement strand
GCGTCGCGCTGATCGCCGCCCTCATCTGGTGGTTGACCACCGACTCGCAGTCCGACACGACGGCCTCGACCTCGCAGAGCGCCTCCACCGATCAGATGCCGTCGACCACCCGGCCACGACCCTCGACGGTCACCTCGGTGGCGCCGCCGAGCACCGTTCCGCGGATCAAGCTCGACCTCGCCACCGTGCCGGTCGGCACCTGCGTGGAAATCCAGCTGCGCAGCGACGAAGGCAACGACGCATTGGATCTGTTCAAGGCGGACTGCGCGCACAAAGAAGGCGTGTACACCGTCACCGCTCGAGTCTCCGCGAACTACGAATGCCGTTCCGTCTATATCGCCGCGCCGCCGGACCATTCGTTCGCCCTGTGCCTGAACCCCTACTGATGCTGATGACGATGCCCGAAGCAACTACGCGCCAGCCGCGCAGCCAGAGGGCGGGGTGGTGAACGTGGGACAACGGAATCCCTTCGATTTCAGCGACTTCGGGCCGCCGACAACCCCGCCGCAAGCCAGTGCGGGTGCTCAACCGCCCGCACCGAGCAGTGGTGGCTTTTCCACCGGCTTCGATCCCTGGACGAATGAGCCGAAGACACAGCAGCGCCGGCAGGACGCCTTCGGCACGGCGACCACCACGGGGACGCTGGAAACCGCCGGTCCGCCGCTGAAGTGGTTCGCCGTGGCGCTGGTGCTGGCCGTGGCCGGGGCAGCGCTGGCGCTGCTGAGCGCCACGTCGGGTGGCGGTGTGTTCGCGACCGCGCTGGCCGGCTGGCTGTTGGCCGGGCCGCTGGCGATCGGCGCGCTGGCGATGTACTCGCGGGTGGACATCCGCCGGCGCAGCGAGTCGATCTATTCAGCGCCGCGCTGGGCCGCCACGTTGTACTGGGTGGTGCTGGTCGTCTGTCTGGTGGGCATCGCGTTGGGCGCCTGGCAGATCGCGCTATGGGCGGGCAGGCAGTAGATGTCCGTGACACACCGAATTCCACCGTCCTGCAAGCGCATCGGGCTACTGCTGCAGTTCTTGGCTGTTGTGCTGCTCATTGCTGTGTCAGGCGGTTGGGCGGTTCCGTCCGCGCACGCCGAGCCGGTCGGCGGCGGGGCCAAGCGGTTCGGTGCCTGCCTGGCCTCGCAGAAGGCCGGGGATCTGCTGCTGTTGTTCGACGAGTCCAGCAGCCTGCAGGGCAGCGACCCGCAGGCGGCGAGGGTGCAGGCGGCGCGCTACCTGCTGCAGACGTTGGGCAATTATGCCGACAGGGTGGGCGCCAACCTCGACGTCGCCTCCGCCGGATTCTCCGATACGTATGCGCCCGAACATGATTGGACGAAGCTGACCGGGTCGACGGCCGCCCAGGTCGGTTCTGAGCTGGGCAGCATCGGCAGCAAGAACACCGGCATCGACACCGACTACTGGCTGGCGCTCGACGGCGCACGGGAGGCGTTGGCAACGCGCGGCCAGGGCCCCAACGGCGGACAGCGCTGCCAGGCGATCGCCTGGTTCTCTGACGGCAAGATCGATTTCACTCAGCGGGACCTCTCCAAGCCGTATGCCGGCGGGACAAATCTGGGCAGTCCCAACGGAGTCGACGACACCACCAAGCGCGCGGTGGATTCGATCTGCCGGCCCGGCGGACTGGCCGACCAGCTGCGTTCCAGCGGCATCATCATGCTGGGGATCGGGTTGGGCGCCAACAAGACACCGACTGACTTCGATGTGATGTCGGCGATCAGCACGGCCCACGGACTCAGCGGCATGGCCTGCGGGAAGATCGCTGATCCGGTGCCGGGTGACTTCTATCCCGTCTCCAACATCGACGACATGCTCTTCGGGTTCGACGCGCTCAACCCCGATCCCGGCACAACGCAGCAAGGCGGGGTGTGCCAGCTGCAGGTGTGCCCAGAGGCACGGCACAACTTCGTACTGGACCAATCGATCAAGTCGGTGAACATCCTTGGCTCCGGCGGTGTGGCCGGCGTTGTGCCCTACCTGATTTCACCGTCCGGCAAGACGCTGGAGCTGCCAAGGAAAGACGGCCGCAACACCGCCGACATCGACGGTGTGCCGGTGACCTACGAGTGGCAATCCGAGTCGGCGCAGACTATTTCGCTGCAGAACACCGGCGGCCCGCAGTGGGCGGGCCAGTGGGCGGTTGTCTACGTCGACACCACCGGTCAGCATCCCGACGCGGTATCACGGGTCAGCATCCACATCACCACTGACATCTTCCCGGCGCTTGTCGAGGCCGACAAAGTGTCCTGGCGCAGCGGGCAGGTGCTCAAGGGCCTGACGTTCGGCCTCGTCGACGGGCAGGGCAAGCCCATGCAACCCACCGACCTTGCGGGTAGCGCCACCATGTCGGCGGCACTGGTGCCGGACGGTGCGGCGCCCATCCCGCTGCTGCAGTCGGTGGCCAAAGCCGATATCGCCCGACCGGTGGACGCCGACCTGACGAAGGTGAATCCCGGGCATGCGGTGCTGCGGATGTCGCTGGTGATTACCACCGCACCTGCCACCGACCCGTCCGGCGCGCTGATCGCACCCGGCACCCAGCTGTCACCCCAGGACGTCGATGTGCCCGTGCAGCTCCTGCCCAGGTTGGGCCTGCCCACACCGGGAGAGCGCATCGACTTCGGCACGGTGCAGGCCACCAAAGGCGCGACCGCGCAGCTGAACATCACCGGCCCTGGCTGCGCCTGGATCGCAGACAGCGACGCGGCCAAAGTGGTGGCCGCACCCGACGACATCGGCACCCCGCGGGTCACCTCCACGGCGAACTCCCCGCAGAACTGCTTGAAGGTGCAGGCGGGACAGCCGGCCCAGCTGCCGGTGACGCTGCGCACCGACCGCGACGGGCAGGGCGGGCTGAACGGCACCGTGCCCATTCATGTTGCCGCACTGGATAATCCAAGCGACGCGCAGGTGGTGGAGGTGCCGTTTGTGGCTTCGCTGATCCGGCCGCTGAACACCACCAACTTCGTGCTGGTGCTCATCGCCGCGCTGCTGCTGGGGCCAGGCATTCCGCTGGCGCTGCTGTATGCGTCGAAGTGGTGGGTCAGCAAGATCCCCGACACCCCCATGCTGGCCGAGCGGATTCCGGTCGAGGTCAGCAACGACGTGGTGCTGCGCAACGGCGAGTCGTTCGCGATGGCCGACACCGATCTGATCCGGCCGGTGCCCGGACTGGCCGGGGGCGCGCGCAAAGTCACGGTGCAAGGTGTCACGCTGACCGCGACGATGGGCCGCAGCCCGTTCGGCGCAGGCTATGTGACCGTCGACGCCGAGGGTCTGGTCAGCGTGGGCTCGCGGCTGCCGGCATCAGACCGCACCGGACTTCGCGCAGTGCTGCCACTGGCAGTGCACAACAAGTGGGTGGTGCTGCATGATCCCCGCGGGCCCGCGAACATCGCCGAGGTGCTGCTGTTGGTAGGTGGGCGCACCGACACCGCGGCGCGCGAACGACTCTACGAAGACGTCGGTCGCCGACTGCCCGAGCTGCTGAACGGCTTGCGGTTGCGAGCGGTTCAGGCCGGCCTGGCCTCCTCGAATGAGCAAGGGGGCGAAGGTGTTTCACCGTTCGATGACGGCAGGCCGGGTGTGCCGGTGGCGCAGGATCCGTTCGAGACCACCGGGCCAGCGCAGCATCCCGGGCGCTATGACCCAGATCCGTTCGACCCGTTCAGGGAAGGAAACTGAATGCGACGATTCCTGGTAGTGGGATGCGGTGGTTCCGGCGGCGCCACTTTGGCGTTCATTATGGACCAGCTGCGCTCCGAACTGCACGCCGCAGGTATCGAAAAGCTCTTGGCCGGTTGGCAATTCGTCCAGATCGACGTGCCAAGCGCACCAGAAACCGGCCCCGAGGGACTGGCCAACGTCCCCGAGCAGGGCGGCACCTACATCGGGTGCGGACCGCAGGGCAGCAGCTACGCGATCCTCGACGCGGCGGTGTCGCAGCGCCTGGGCGCCGAATCGGCATTGGACACCATCGCCACCTGGGCACCCCGCAGTCCGGAGGAGGTCGCTATCCCGATCTCGGCCGGCGCAGGACAGTACCGCGCGATCGGGCGAATGATCACGCTCAGCAAGGCCACCGAGATTCACAACCGCCTTCAAGCGGCGTGGGACGCGCTGTTTCGGGTCGAGACCATCTCGGAGATGTCCACCGCCGATGTGCCCGGTATGGGCAGTTTCGACCCCAACGAACCGCCCCTGGTTCTGGTGGTGTCGTCGATGGCCGGCGGCGCGGGCGCGTCGATGGCGCTGGACGTGTGCCGGCTACTGACACTGGTGTCGGGATTAGACCCCAAACTGATGGGCGTCTTCATGGTGACCCCCGACATCTTCGATTCATTGCCGCAGAGCTCCATCATTGGGGTACGGGCGAATTCGCTCGCCATGCTGGGTGAGATCGTGGCCAGCCAGGCCGGCGCGGCGCGCGAACATGATGTACGCATCATGCGGGCGCTGGGTCAGCATCACGGCGAGGGCGAGCCGATCCCGTTCGCGCGGGTGTTCCCGGTCGGCCGGTTCATCGGCGCGGACCGCACGCTGTTCGGCGATGGTTCGCAGTGGGCCGTCTACCGTGGGCTGGCACGAGGGCTGGCCGGGCTGATGATGAGCGGCGCGGCCAGCGACCAGTTCGTCTCGTACGACCTGGGCAACACCGCTTCCCCCGAGGGTGACAGGGACCTGCTGGGCTGGGGCATCTCGGCGTGGGATGTATTGCCCTGGGGCACTTATGGATTCGCCAGCCTCAGTATGGGCCGCGACCGCTACGCCGAGTACGCTGCGCAGCGGCTGGCCCGCAGCTGCGTGGACAAGCTGCTGTTCGGGCACCTTCAGGCGGGCAACCCGGCGTCCAGCACCGAGCAACTCGATTCGCTGCTGGGCAGCCAGTGGTCGGCGCACTGCGGCCAGCTGGGACTCCCGCCGAACCCGGGCGACGAGCAAACCCGGGTCGGCATCCTGGGTCGCTGGATCGGCTCAGACGCCTTCGCAGCCGAAGCAGCGGCCACCATCGTCAACGGGCTCATCGACCGCCAGCTGCGCGGATACCTGCCCAACCCCGAGGGCATGACCGCCGAACAGTGGGTGCCGATCTTCCGCCAGGCCGTCCTCAACCGGCGAAGTGAGCTGTTGCGAGCCTGCGCCGATGCGGCCTACACCATGGCGTTCACCTGGCACGTCGAGTTCGCCGGCCGGCTCGAACAGATGGTGGGCGGCGCAATCGCGACGTTGGGCCTGCCCTATGCGCGCGAGCTGGTGGATCAGTTGCGTCGCCACATCGACGACGTGCTGGCTCCCGGAGTGGCGCAGCTGGGGACGATGGGGCCCTCGGACATTGTGGCGGTGCCGCCGCAGGTGGATGCGGCGCTGCGCTCGCTGCGCGGGGTGATGTCGAACGCCGATCAGGTCCTGGCCACCGCGCTGGACGGGTTCCGCACCAATGTGCGGCGCCAACTGTTTGCCGACGCGGCCGCGCGGATCGGCGATGTGATGCGGGTGATGGGTGCGGAGATGTTGGCGCCGTTACGCGAAGCGCTCGGTGAGGCCATGGTGCTGCTGGAGAAGGCCCGCGCAGAGCCACCCACCGATGTCGGCTTGGCGCGGCTGGCCACCGACCAGTACGCGGCCTGGCCGGCCGACGCCGACGAGCTTGTGCCGGCTCGCTTCGCCGAAGCCAACAACGAGGTGCTGCTGATCAGCTCGTCAGCGTTCAAGGGCCGCTACGAAATCGATCTGCCCAAGGCGGTCGCCGGCACCCATGCGATGGTGCCGCTGCGCACCGCGATCGATGACGCCACCACCCACGTGATTCTGGGACAGTGGCGCACCACGGGCGGGGTGTCGGCACCAGGGGGGCTCATCGAACGCACCGCGACATGGGTGACGCGCGCGTTGGGCACGGACCCCCAGACGCGTCGATCCCGAGTGCCGTCGATGGCGCAGTTCGACGTGCACACCCGCTCAGCGGAGCTGCTGGCGCGGGCCCGCCTCTACGTGAGCCGGCCGGGGGAGGCGTTCGAGGAGTTCTGCAAGGTGTCGCTTCGCGACTTCGTGCAGGGTGCGGGCGCCGCGGAATCGGAGTTGGCCACGCGCCGGCGGGATATCACGACGAAGTTCGCCGAGGCGCTGTCCCTGGCACGCCCGTTGGCCAGCGTCAACGACGAAGCGCTGCAGCGGGTGCATCCGGGGCAGCAGACGGAATATCGATACAAGTTCTCCGAGGTGCCCTTCGCCGGCCAGCCGGTTGCCGACGCGCTGTTCGAGGTGCTGCGCAACAACCCACGCATCGACCAGGCCACCAAGGACAACTACCACCGATCGTTGTCGGATGAGGACAGCGTGACCCGGGTGGACATCTTCGGGTCCTACCCCAACTATTCGCCGCTGGCGTTCGACTCGGTGCTCAAACCCGCCGCGGCGCAGTGGGCCCAGATCGCCGGGCCGGGCCGCGGTACGTTCTGGCGCTACCGCCGCGCGCGCCCGCTGCCGGCATCACTGCCGATGACTGATGACGAACGCCGGGCCATGACCGCGGGGTGGTTCCTGGGGCAGATAGTCGGCCGCATTCAGATTCCGCAGTCGCCCTACACCGACGCCGTCCGCATTTATGATGCCGACGCAGGACAGTGGCTGAACTTCCCCAACCCCCTGCTCAGTCCACCGTCGGCGTTCATCGCTACCTATGACTGGCTACCGGCTGTGCTGGAGAGCATCCTGCTGGCGATCGCCCAAAGCCACGAGCCGCCGGTCATGCGCTCGCTGCGACCCTATGGCGTGCTGCGCGCGCTCTATGACGCGCATTCGCAGGACCCGGCGAGCGGCATTGTCGAGTTGTCGGCGGCAGACGTGCTGCGCGACTTCCTGGCCAACGGTGCAGGCGCACCAGGCATGGCGCCACGGCTCGAGAGCATCGCCGCCGCCCAGACACCCGCCGAGCGCGCCGGCGCGGCTGTGGAGTGGCTGAGCAACGTGCGCGACGTCGCCGCGCAGTACCTGCCGGCGGACATGCCGGGTGCGACGCCCGGGGGAGTGTTCACCTCGATCCCGACACGGTCGACCGCGTCGCACACACCGGTCTTCCGTGACCTCGCCCCAGATGTGTACTGGGCGACCGAAACCCTGATCCGGTTGGTGCAGCGCGAGGCCGTGGCGCTGGCCCCTGACAGGGCGACCGCCGGGACAGCCGTTCTCGGTGACGTCGGGCCCGTGGTGATCCCGGAGGGCGGAACCTTCTGACGATGTCGATGCCAACCACTTCACGACGGGCGCTGACCGTGCTCGTCGTGCCGCGGGCGCAGACCGACGAGATCGTCGCCGTCTTGGCCGACTACTCCGCCGTCGGGCTGCTCGCCGCGTTCGCCTGGGTGGACGCCGCGGACGTCGGCGGCGCATCCACCCCGGCCACCGTGGTACGTGACGGACGCTCCGAGCCGGTGGTGTTGCAGCAGTTGGTCACGACCGAGCGTTACGACCGCATTCGGGTGGTGGTGTTGGTGCCCGTCGACGCGCCTGCGGCCGAGCGGGTGCCATTGGTGTCCGAGCGGACAGTCGAGCAGATTCTGCGCAGCACCTCGATGGGTGCGCGCATCAGCCTGCTGCGCGTGCTGCTGACGCGGGGAGACGCGGCGACGACGACACCGGATTCGGCTCTGGTGCTGGAGGGCTGGCACAATCTTCTTGTCGCGCCGGAGGACTCGGCGGCCCCGGGCCTGGGCGCGGTGCCGTGGGGCCCGATGACCGATGCGCTCGATTTCGCCCAGTACACCGCACCGGTGATCGCCGCAATTGCCGGGCTGTGGGCGGGGCTGCAGCAGACACCGTTCGATACCGCGGAGATTCTGCCGGGGCAGACGGTGCGCGCGGTTCGGGCCTTCTACCGTCGGCTGGACACCACCGAGGTCGAAGAGCGCCTGCGCGCCCAGCTGTTCGATCCGGCGGGACGTCTTCCGCTGCCCCGTGGCGGTCAGGTACCCGTTGTCTACGTCGAGGACGTCGCGGCGGCCACGCAGACCATGGCGAGAGCGCTGTGGACCAAGCACCGCGACGTGCTCCGCGGGCCGCGGCTCTCGCCCGGAGATGTTGGCGCCCAATCCATTTCGATCTGGGCGGCGTTGAGGATGTTCGTCAAGTTCATGGGCGCCGCGCTGCGCCGGGCGCCCGGGGCCTGGTGGGCGGCGGTGACGGGCTCGGTGTCGTCGGTGCTCGCCAGCACAGTGCAGGGCACGGTGTTCGGCGGTAAGGATTCCGCGTTCGCGGTGGTGACCAATACCGACGCGGCCAACTGGCAGGACCTTGGCCGCAGCGCCGACACGCTGAACACCGCATTGGGCGGAGCCCCGCAACCCGAACATCTTGCCCAGCAAGACCTCAGCGCACTGTGGGTGGATTTCGTCAACGGCGCGCTGACCCTGGCCGACGGGGGCCGTCGTGCCGCGGGGCTGGAGCCGATCCAGGTGGGTTCGGGGGTCGGGGTACTGGCAAATGCTGCCGACGTGGTTCCCAGTGCAGCCGAACGGTTTTCGGCAATTCCGACGTCGCTTTCCGCGGTCATCGGGCTGAGTGCGGTGGAGCCTGTCGACGTCCTTGGCGCAGTCACCCTGCGCGAACGGCTGCAACGGGCCTACTCCGATCCCGCGGCCGGGGTGGAGGCGCGCACCGCCGGCAGCGACCTGGAAGGCTGGCAACGGGTTTCGGCTAGAAGCTATGGGTGGCAGGTGAGTTCGATCCTGGCCGACTTTCTGCACCGAGCCCGGGTCGAGGTGGCACAGCTGGTGGACCAGATTCAGCAGGCTACCAACCGGGCGTCGGCCGACGAGCGGCTGCGGGCGCGCCAGCGGGCGGTCAGCGTCATCCTCAAGACGTTCTTCTGGGGGCTGCTGCTTGTGCTCGTCATTCTCGCCGGGATCGCAGCCGTGGGCTGGATCCGCTGGCCGTTCGCGCTGTGGACGGGTGGGGTGATGCTGGCCATCTACCTTGTGGTGTCGCTGGGATTGTTCCTGCTCGCACAGCGAGACCTGTTCGCGGAGATGAATTTACGCCAGTCCCAAATGGGTGAGCTGGAGGCGATGCAGGCCAATCTGCGCACCGCACTGCAGGATGTCAGCCGGCTCTCCACCGCCTATGGGCAGCTGCTGTCGTGGTGCCGCGTGCTGGGAGTGGTGCTGCGGGCCCCGTTTGGACCGGCGCCGGTGGCGCGACCCTCGCCGGGCCAGCTCTTCGATGGCCTGCCCCGCTCGACCCAACTCGGCGTGGCCGAACCCGGTGAGGAGCAGGCGAGCGACGCGGTGCATGCAATCCAGCGGCGTCTGTACGGGTTGGGCTGGTTGACCGAGCCGTGGCATGACATGGTCAACGAGGTGGCCGGCCGGCTGCGTGAGGAACCCGCCATGCTGTTCCGGATGCCTGGCGTCGGCACGCGATCCGGGCTCGATCAGTGGTCCCTTGCCGTGGCGTCGGGCCGGGTACAACTCGCCGGTGCCGACGCGCTCTGGGGCCGGGTCGAGCAGATGTTCGCCGAAGAGCACAGTCAGGTCGCCGACGCACTCTGCGGCACGGTGCTGGTGCCCGGTCTGGCCCAACATGTTCCGGTTCAGCAGTTCGGTGCCGGCATCACCGAGCACCGACGAGGGCGGGCCGCGGCGTTCGACGCTTCGCTGTTCACCCATGCCGCGACGACGGCGGGCCGCTCGGCGGTGGCGATCGACGAGGCCGCGGTCGCGCGCGAAGGGCTGGGTTACCGCGCGGTGGTCGTGCAGGCCAGTGACGGCTTGCCGCCGTACGACTTTGCCGTCTTCGAGCCCCGCGTCAGTGTCGCATCGCGCGCCGATGAGGACGTGACGTTATTCAGCGAAAGCGACCGCCGCGACGTGCCGCCCCGCCAAGACATGGTGTTCTAGCGATGCCCGATCCGCACCACATCGACGCGGCCGATGATCCGCGGCTGGCGGCGCTGATTGCGTGGCGCCAGCAGCTCATTGACTCCGGTGCGGTGTCGCGCAATGCCTTCAAGGAAGCCCACCTGCGCCTGGTGTTGCGCTCCGGCCGCACCGACGTCGCGCAGATCCGCGCCATGCTGCCCGGGTCGGTGGCCGAGCACGCCGAGGACATGGCTCGACTGCTGGCCGAGCTGGAAACCCAAAGCCGCGCGGGCCAACCGGGCAGTGCCGCAAGCCGGCACCGGGCCGTGGCCGAGGAAGCACAGGTCGACGTTGACGCGGACGAAATCCAGTATGCCACAGATGATTTCGTCGAGTTCACCTTCGGCGAGCAGCGTGACGAGGTGCACACGATCGGCCTGCGGCGACGCCGGCCCGGCGAAGACAATGCTGGCGCCCTCGAATTGACGTGGCCACCGTATCCGGCGCCCGATGATGGGGCTGAAATCGTCGTCATCTATCGCGTCGTCAGCGAGGAGGACAATCCACCGTATTCACCGGACCGGGCACACCTGTTAGCCGCTACCACCCGCACTTCGGTCGCCGACGACCGGCCGCCGGATGCCGCGGTGCGCCACTACCAGGTGTGGGTCAACACAGGGCAGACCCCCGCCCAGGCCGTGGCCGCTCAACCCGCGAAACACGCCGACGCCGTGCTGGTAACTGCGGTGCGCGACTTCTCGATTCGGGAGGACAACGGGCGGGTCATCGGCCGGTGGAACGTGCCGCCGGGGGTGAGCGAGGTGTTCATCTACCGCATGCCCGTCGAAGAGGCCGGCCGCGAAGGACTGCAGCATCGCATTCTGACAGGCAGCGACAACCGCGAAGGGTTCGTTGACGCAGAGGCGCTGCGGGGGCAGCGATACATCTACCGGGTGCGCTGCGCGGTGACCGTCGACGGCGTCATGCGATTGTCGGAGGCCGCCGAAGCCACCGTCGACGTGTCCGCGGTGCTGGCGCCGGTGGCCGATCTGTCGATGGGTGCGCACAGCCCCGATGGATCGAGTTTCGAACTGACGTGGACGCCGCCGCCAACCGGGCGTGTGGTCATCTACCGCAGCCAAACCGCACCCGGCGCCGGCGGAGACGCCGTCGAGTTACCCGAAGCCGCGCTTGACCAAATCGGTCTCGGCCCGGAACTGCTGTTGCCCCAACCAGTTTCGCGGCGCCAGGACGACCGGGGCCGGCCGCGGGCGGTGATGTCGGGAGTGTCGTGGCCGGGCAGCTGGAGCCGGGCCTACTTCACCCCCGTCACCGTGTTGGCCGGGCGCGCGCGCTTGGGCAAGACTCTGTCGTCGGTACGCACAGGGGTGATCGGCGACGTCGATCTGGCCGAATACGGCAACAAGCAGGTGCTGACGTTCGATTGGCCGGCCGGCGCCGCGGCCGTGGTCGTGCATCTGGCCCCCAAGGGT
The DNA here is from genome assembly GCA_021154745.1 of Mycobacterium sp. Lineage (GTDB taxonomy): Bacteria > Actinomycetota > Actinomycetes > Mycobacteriales > Mycobacteriaceae > Mycobacterium. The sequence continues at coordinate 2,447 of JAJKIB010000220.1, read as the reverse complement.
TACGACCCGCGAAATGGGTTGACCGGCAGATCATTTGAGATTTCGCTGGAGGAATACGAGAAGTACGGCGGAATGCAGTTCTCCAAGCAGGAGCTGCCCGCCACCGGGTGCTCGCTGCACTTGGCGCCGGTGGCCTTCTCAGCGGGGCGCCGTGTTGTCGGTGCGATACATAGCGTCGAGTATGCGGGGCTTGTGCGCCTGCAGTACGCGGTGTGGATCGGCCGGGACCCCGACGGCTCGCCCACCTACGCCACCATCGCCATGCGCTCGCAGTATGACCTTCCCGGCTCTCCTGCCTTCGTGCTGATCAACAACCCGCAACGGATGCCGCTGTCGATGCACGACGGACAACCCGTCGACGCGGCTCCGGTCAACGACCACGGCCACCCCATCGGGGAGACGTCGAAAGAACTGCGGTGGTCGGCGCTGACCACGCACGGCGGCGGTGAGCTGTGGGAGGCGAATCTGCGTGGACTGCGTGGCTGGATAAGGCTATTCGTGAACACTCCCTCCGCGGCACGGCTGCGCACCATAGCGTTGCTGGACCCGCCCGTGGAGAATCTGCGACTCACTGCGTCGGCGCCATGACCAACCGCTACGGCCAACTGGCGTACACGTCGTTCGACAGGGCCGACTCCGCCGGCGGCTGGCAGATCAAGCAGATCGGCGGCGCATTGACCGAAGAAGAAGTGCAGACACTGGTGGCGGGAGTGCGCACGACGTTTGATCCCGTCGACCCGCTGCCCTCCTACCCGACACCTGAACAGCTCGAGCGGGGTCCGCGGCGGTTGGCCTATCGGCACATCGACGGCGGCCGCGCCGGTTACTGGCACACCGTGCCCGCCGGGTCCGACAGCACAGGCCGGCCCGGCAACGTATTCGCGCACGCGGTGCTGGACCGAACGCCGGACACAGCGCCGCGCCGCCGGCCGATCCAGCGGTGGCGGTCGCCGCTGTGGGTGTGCCCGTACGGGGCGGTCGCGGTCGCGCGCGCCGCCCTGCCCGACGAGGCGCCGGGACCGGCGGCGGTGGTGACCAAGGACAGTGTCGTGGCGTTCGCGCTGGACACCAGCACGTGGCGGCTGGCCACGTTGTTCGGGCTGCTCGACGCGGTCGCCGCCGCGCTCGACGGGGGTGCGCCGGTGGTGCTCGGGGTGGAGACCGCCGACGCCGCCGCGCAGTGGATTGGCCTGGTGAGCTTCTTGATGTCGCCCGGCACGGCCGCTCGCCTTAATTTCTCCACCTTCGATCGTGCCCACCAGCTCGGCCTGGCGTTGCAGAGCAAGCAGCACCTGACCGCGGTACCGGTCGTCGACCTCGCGGCGGTTCCGGCCGAGGTGGTGGTGATCGACGAGACCGCGACCCTGTCGTTGGGAGAGCTGGGGAGAGAGCCACACCGAACCGCGACCGGACAGCCGATTGCCGTGACGCCGTGGTCCGCGATGGCGCAGGTGGTGCTGCTGGAGCCGGGCTCGGCGCGGGCGGTGCTCGACGAAATCGACCGCTTCGCAAGCCAAATCGAGGACACCGCATTGCCTCCGGCGTGGCCGATGGCGATGGCGGTGGCGACCGCCGACGAGTACGCCGACGCCCACGCCGAAGCGCACAGCGTCATCGCGGCGCATACCCCTCGCGGGGCGCGCCCGGGCTCGGCGGTCGACGCCACCATGACCGAAGTCATGAACGCGTTGGTCGGCAGCAGCACTGCCGATGCCTGGGACGCAGTGCAGCACGCACCGCCGGGACCGGCCTGCGCACACGCCGATCTGACTTACGTGCGCCGCGCCGTCAAAGATGACATGTGGCTGAATCAGCTAGGCCCAGTCCCCGTAGGCCCGAGGCGAATTCACCGACCGCCGACGGAGCTGTCGGCGGAAGTCGGCTCGGCCCTGGAGCACGCGCGCGACGTGGGGCCGGACCAGGTGCTGCGGCTGGTCGACTTCTTGATGCGGGCCGGTGTGGAAGATGAACAGTGCTCGGCAGCGCTCAACCGGGATGTGGTTGCGTCGCTGTGCGATCCGAAGTCCGGCCCCCGGCTGGTGCACCGGCTCGGGCAGCGTATCGGCACCGAGGCCCGGCTGGCGCTGGCCGCCGAATCGCTGAAGGTCACCGGTCACCGCGACGGCCTGACAGAGCTGAGCGACGACGTGCTCGACTGGCTCGGCGCTGGCATCACCGCGCCTGCGCCGTCCGAGCTCGCGCAGGCTCGCCCATGGGATGACGTGTGGAACCGTGCGGCGCTGCGTGGGGCGCGGGCTCAACAATTGGGCGCGGCCGATGCTGCGGACCGCTGCGTCTGGCTGTGGTGGCTGCGGATCTGTGGCTCGCAGCGCTTCGAGCCGATGGTCGCCGAACAAGTGTGGGAACCCGCCGAACTGCTGGCGGCTGCCGGCGGCGCTCCGCCCGGCATGTCCGCGGTGCCGACCTTGGTCGGAGCACCGGACTCG
>JAJKIB010000219.1 GCA_021154745.1 Mycobacterium sp. | reverse complement strand
CACGACATCGGCGCCGCCTGCCATGCCGGACAGGAGCGCGATCAAGCCGGCGTGGCGGCCCATCACCTCGCAGACCATGACGCGGTCGTCGGACTCGGCGGTGGAATGCAGCCGGTCGATGGCCTCGGTCGCGATCGAAAGCGCCGTGTCGAACCCGAACGTGTAGTCGGTGGCGGAGAGGTCGTTGTCGATCGTCTTGGGCACGCCCACGAGCGGCGCGTCGTGCTCCGCATGGAGTCGGGCGGCCACGCCGAGGGTGTCCTCGCCGCCGATCGCGACCAGCGCATCAAGCCCGCCCAGGGATGCGAGCGTGGCCTCGAGACCGCCCTCCACCTTGAAGGGGTTGGTGCGGGAGGTGCGCAGGATGGTGCCGCCGCGGGGCAGGATGCCGCTGATGTCCCGAACGCCGAGCGGCTTGGTGGTGCCGTCGATCAGGCCGCGCCAGCCGTGCAGGATGCCGACCACGTCGTCGCCGCGGTCAAGCGCACGCCGGGTGACGGCGCGGATCACCGCGTTCAGGCCAGGGCAGTCCCCGCCTCCTGTAAGGATGCCGATCCGCATCGAGGCCATGCTAGCCCCGGGTTCGGCGCTCATCATCGGCAACGCCTGGGCGCGATTGACGTACTCTCTTCCCGCAGGGCCGAAGTGGCGGAATCGGTAGACGCGCCGGACTCAAAATCCGGTGGGGGAAACCTCGTGTGGGTTCGAGTCCCACCTTCGGCACTCTGAAGACGCGACACGAGTGCCGCTTCGCGTCAAACACGCCATTTCGCGCCTAACTATAGGTGTCGGTCATGGGGCTTATACACGCCGTTTTTCTGGCCGGTGGCACCAATACGGCACCAAGCCCCCCGGAGGCGACTTGCCTCCAGCTAAGAAGAATCTAACCCGCAAGCAGGCGGGCATGCAGGCCACATACTTCTGTCCTGGGTGCCATGCCCACGAGCGTGGCCTGCCGCATGGCGTCCACTGCAAGGAGATCGGCGGACGACCGCTGAAGCGGCCAGCCGCGGCACCAGCTGGCGCGTGGGACGATCTCGACGAGGGCGAGGCCACGTGAGCGACACGCCGTTCGATCTGAAGGTGCCGCCCGAGTTGAAGTTCGCGATCGCTACGGGCCGCATCGACGATGACCCGGAGCGGTGGGTTGACTGGGAACAGGAGGCTGAGGAGCGCACGGCGATGTACCACGCTGCGCTTGACGCCGGTTGCACTGACAAGCAGGCGACGACGCTGGTGCAGCTCGCCGGTGGCGCGTCTGCCCGAGCGATCGGCCGGCAGCGGATGCCGGCGGTGGCGCACACGGCGATCCTCGGTCAGCGTGATCGAGCGATGAAGCGGATCCTCGCCAAGGCCGGCAAGCCAGCGCCCAGCCGCGGCGACTACTGGGACGCGCCGTCGCAGACGGGCCTCACGGACAAGCAACGCTACGTCGTTGCGATGCGCGAGTGGCACGGCCATACGTTCACCTACATAGCCGCGAACATGGGCATCCGCCGCCAGGGTGCATGGCGGCGATACCAGCGGGCGATGCAGTGGGTAGAGCCGGGCGAGATCCGCGGCGGTGGCCGTCCCTGGTCGGCTGACTGTGATGCCAAGCAGCCCGCCGGTTCCGGGCGAATGGGACAGCCACCGGTTACCAGGGTGACTAAAGCAATTGGAGGAGTGAATCGGAAACGAAGCGGCGCTACTGCCGCCGATATGGAGGCACCATGATCCAGTCCGAGTACCCGCACTCTCACGGCCTGCTCCGAACCGCCGAAGCAGCCGACCTGCTCGGCACGACACGCCAGCACGTCGCCGCGCTCATCCGCAGCGGCGCGCTCCAAGCAGCCGATGTATCGATCGGCGGCTCGCGCCGACCGAGCTGGCGGATTCACCATGACTCACTCGCACGGTTCGTTGACGAGCGATCATCCTCGAACTAACCGATAGTTCACGTCTGCACCCGGTCGATCCTGCTGCCATCGGCGCTTTACGGTGGGCAGTTGATGCCTTGCATCGAATCTGTTTCGTAGAATCGTTTCCCAGTGGCGGGGTCGATCGCGCCCAGCTCTACCTCAGTACTGGTGCAGGCGAGGCCTGTCTTTGACCGCTGGAACTGAAAGACGCGATCCTTGAGACCATCCCCGTTTACGTCGCTGACCGACGAACCGACGGGCCCCGCCTCGGTTCCGGTCGGTCCGAACCTCACCGGTCCCGGCAACACAGCCGTGGCGTCAAAGCTGGCGTTTGAGAGCAGAGCGGTCGTGAGCGTCCCATCGACCGAGAAGTCGACCCGGTTTGGTGTCTGTCCCGGCAGGAAGTCGATGCGGCCAAACAAGACACAGCCATGAACCGCCTCGAAGGCGTCCGCCGATGAGTCATCGCCATTGGGCTGCGGATCGAGCCTCACCGATTCGGTCCCGGAAGCGAGCGGGTGTCGGAACGGCACTGTTCCAAGGTGGCTATACGGGTACCAGAACCCGTCAGTTGGGTCGAGGATAGGTCGATAAGTCGCCTCGAAAACATCGGCGCCGGCCAAGGGCGCGTTGAACCAGTCCTGCTCCGTCGAAGGCGTGGTCGCCGGAGCATGCTGCACAACCAAGGCCACAGGGCCAATCCACCACGGCGCTCCTACCGGACGGGTGGCAGGCGGCTGAGTGGTCGTCTCCCCGGACGCCCACGTGTAGCGCAGCCCGTCGATACACAGCCGGTTCGTGTTGATCGCCGTATCCGACAAGATGTGCCAGCGCGCATCACTCTGTGAGACGCGAGCGACGAACGCCGCAGCCACAACAACCACGGCCGCCGCCGGAATGATCCACTTGCGCATGGTCCCCCCTTTGCTTGCGAATCGGACGCGAGCATATCAGGGCCATCCGCCTCGCGACGGCCAGACAGCCACGACTTCGCCCTGCTACCACGGGGAGGGGGCCGGTGAGCAATGGCAGACGCCCAACTCATGAGCCGTGCCACACGTCGGCACGGACAAGTGCTGAGAAAACGAAACGTTTTCAGACGTCGAAGGACACGGAGTCGAGCAGTTCGCTGAACCATATTCGCATGGCGGCCTCACGACCGGGTTGGTCGTAGGTGAAGAACAGGTAGATGCGGCCGTTGTGCTTTACCATGGCGTTGAGTGCGAACACTCCTCCCGATGGGGGGCAGTGCGTCGCATCGACGATGGCGGGTTCGCCGTCGATCCGTCGCGTGTGGATCTCCTCGGGTGTCTTCGGGCAGGGATGGGCTTTTGCGTTGGTCTTACGAAGCGCGACGGCGGACGCTTGTAGCGTGTGCGTGGTAGGGGCGCTGACGGCCCAGACGCGGCGAACGCGTGGGCCGTACAGCACGTCCACCGTGGGATCGCCGTCGCCGGTCGCGCTTTTCCCGTCCCAGGTGGACGGCGCCTGGGTGCCAATCCAGTTCTTTGCGTTGACCCGATACCGGTAATGCTGCGAGACGAACGGCTCTGCCTGGGCAGCCGACGAAGGCGTGGTCGACGGCGCGGTCTGGCTGGGCTCCGGTGATCCGCTTAACTCGGTCGAGGATTCGCCGCAGCCAGCCACCAGCCAGACCGATCCGAACGCCAGGCACGTCATGCCATGCAAGACCGCGCGGAACCTCGAACGCTCGCTGGCTTTGGTCATTGGGGTCTCCATCCGACTAACTGCCTTGCTGCGAGCCGACGGTTGCGACCGACCCTACGCTCCGCCCTGACCGATTGCAACTGGAGTTACAAAGTGGCCGCACCCTCACACCTGTCCAAGCGCTCGTGCAGTTCTGGGACACCACAACGAGCGACTTCACGCTGGAAGCCACCGAGCTGGAGTTGCTGCGGCTCGCGCTTGAAGCTAGAGAGGTGTGAAGAGGCGCGCCTGATCCTGGCGCGTGAGGGGATCGTTAGCCCGTGGGCGCTACGGTCAGGCACTCGCCCACCCGGCAGTCGCGATCGAGCGCGACTCGCGGCTTGCGGTTGCGAAGCTCTTCAAGCAATTAGCCTTGCCGGAGGCGCTGGGCGAGTCAGTGTCGCCGCTGGCGCTGCCGCCGCGGCGTCGGAGGGCCGGCTAGGTGGCACGCTCGAAGCGGAACCTCCCGAGTTGCGCTACGCCCAGTCGGGGCCATCACGCTTCTGGTGGCGGTCGCGCACCAGCCCGGCCGTGCTGAACGCGTCGTGCGTGACTGGCAGCGGTGGCGCGAGGCGCACTACGGCGAATGTCGGCGGGCCGCGAGGCGCCGTCACCGCCGCATTACAAGCTGCTGGCACACAAGGAGGACTGATGGCACGTGGACGAGTACCCGAGCGGTGCCCAGGAGACGAGATCCGATGGCGCGACCAACAAGGCCGGATCGTGCGGTGCCAACCACCGGTGCATGTTTCAGCGCGGCCCCTGACGTGGGATGAGGTGTCGGCCTGGGCGCATCGCTGGCAGGTGCCCGAGGATGCGGCGCGGGACTGGTGGGATCGTCCAGACCGAGGGCCGAGCCGGGTCACGTACCTCGGTGATGTGGACATCGTCGAGTTCACGCCGCAATACAAGGGCGAGCCGTCACGATGCGCGGTCGGCGACGTCGTCGACCAGCCCCGAGGCGGTGTCTAGGTTGGCTCGGCGAATCAATCGTGACGGGCGTGTGCCGCTGGTCTACGCGCTGGTGGGTCCGGTGCGATCACGGACGCTCCGCTGCTGCCAGGGCGACACGGAGGAGGCTCGGCGGATGCGCGAGGACTGGGAAGCTTGGGCTGCCCGCTACCAGCTCGACTGGTCGCGCGGGAAAGCTACCCCGCCGCCACCGCACTATGACACCTTGGGCGCCGGCGTGGCCGGGGCGACGTCGTGACGCTGCTTCGCCGCCTCTGGGCGTGGTGGAGGCGCACCTCGCTCGACCCAGCGCCGTCGCCGCCGCCAGCGCCGCTCGAGGCGCATGACGCGTGGCTCCGCTTGCGCAAGGAGGTCCTCCGCGCCATTGGCGCGCTCGACGAGGCGCCCCCCAGGGTCGCCCAGGCTAAAAAGCCGAGCGGCTACCTGAAACCGCCGGCCAAGAAGCGCGCAGCTTCTCTCGCAGATCATCTCCCACCGAGCGGTGAAATCCGCTTCTCCGAACAGACGAAGGGGCGGCGAGTCACGCTGCGCCTGGCTGGTCGCGCCTACCGGTTGATCGCTCGCGAGGCTGACCCGATGGTCTCGTCGAATGTGCTGGTGCGCTCTATGGAGCGCCGGTGCGGAGCTGGAACCCGACGCTATTTGCGGCCGAAGCGAACGAGCTCGCGCAGGATAAGAAGTTCGGCTCGTGCCGACTCTCACAGGCGACGATCGAGGCGTGGGAGCGCAGCGGCGCCAGGGACGCGGCGAACAAGGCGCT
>JAJKIB010000218.1 GCA_021154745.1 Mycobacterium sp. | reverse complement strand
GTCGAGCAATGCTTGCTGGACCCCCACTGGAAGCAGGACCTGGTCGAGCAATCCACCGACCAGCCGCGCCGTGTCATCACCGGAGAGGGGCGTCAGCGAGATCGTGGTCGCGTTGATCTTGCCGCCTGCCCAGCCCGCGCGCCGCTCAAACAGCTCCGGCCGCGCCGTACACACGATCAGAAGTGGCACCGCACCCGCCCGATCTGCGACCAGATCGATGAAATCCAGCAATGCGTCATCCGCCCAATGGATGTCCTCAAACACCAACACCGTCGGCCCGTCCTCAGCCAGCGCCTCCACGAACCGCCGCCACGCCGCGAACGCCTCCACCCGACCACCGTCACCACCACCGCCCACCGCCTCCAAGCCGACCAGCGGGCCGAGATGCCGCACCACCCACCCCCGATCCCGCTCATCCACAATTACGCCGGCGACAGCGTCGGCGAGCTTCTGCTCGGCCACCTGTGCGCTGTCGGATTCGAGGATCCCGGCCTGGCCCTTAACCATCTCCCCGAGCGCCCAAAACGCCACGCCCTCGCCGTAGGAGAGTGACCGGCCCCGCCGCCACGTGACCAAGGCCGGCAGCCCCTCCACATAGGCGAGAAGCTCCTCCACCAAACGACTCTTCCCAATCCCTGGCTCACCGATGATCGACACCAGCTGCGTGGAGGGCTCACGCATCGACCGATCAAGCGCCCCCCGCAACGCATCAGCCTCATCATCCCGCCCCACCAGAGGTAGCTGGTCGCGTGCCTGCTCCGGCACGATCGACCGCGGCCTAACGGCCACCCACACCGACACGGCCGCACTCTTGCCCTTCGCTTCGACCGGCTCTGCCTGCTCGTAGCGGATCACCCGATCCGTCGCCCGAAACGTCCACTCATCCACTAACACCCCATCCGCGGGCGCAGCCGACTCCAACCTCGCCGCCGTGTTCACCACATCCCCCACCGCATCCACCGACCCACCCGGGCCGAGACTGACCAGCGTCTCGCCCGTCGTCACTCCCACCCGCACCCGCAACCGATCCTCACCAGCACTACCCTCCGCCTCCGCTAGGCGATCACGAATCCCAAGAGCACAGCGCACCGCCCGCTCGGCGTCATCCTCGTGTGCCACAAGACCACCGAACACTGCCATCACACCATCACCGGTGAACTTTGCGATAGTCCCACCCGTCCGTTCGACGCAGCGCCCGAGGAACGCCTGATACGGGGCGAGAAACCCCTCAATATCCTCCACATCAAGGCTCTCAGACCGCCGCGTAAACCCCACCAAATCTGCAAACAACACCGACACCACACGCCGCTCACGCCGCGCCGCGGCTGGAGCCGCGTCAAGCGGCGCGGCACACGCCATGCAGAACCGCGCTGCGTCCGGGTTCTCCACACCACACTGCGCGCAGACAGGCATGCGCCCAGTCTACGGACTAACGCCCACCACCGGGCGCCTGTTCGCAGCTTGATGGGCGGCGAGACGAGGACGATCCACCCACACGCCGCGAGGTGGGTCGCGCCGCTGATCACAGGCTGCTCTGATTGCTTCTGCCGGGCTAGTCGCGGTCGACTCCCTATGCGGATGTCGACCGGCGTCGAGTTTGCTGCTATCCGTTACGGCACCTGCAGCTTGTAGATGTCGCTCCGATTGGTCGAGCAGTTGATGCGGTCGAAGTAGACGGTGGTTTGACCGCCGCCCTCATCGACGGCGAATGTCGAGAAGATGTCGGAGCCGGCTGGCAGCGCGGCGAGCGCGGTGTCGCCGCCGCCTGGAAGGTGCTCGCGAATGACGACGTGGTTGCCGCAGCCGTTGCCGCTGCGCACGTAGAAGACTCGGCCTTGCGGATCGACGCTCGCGGCGTACTGGTTGGTGCCTGACGGTCGCGAGATCCGCGAGGTGGTCTTGGTGGAGATGCGGTAGTCACGTACCGATGCGCGAAATATGCCGTGCCGAATCGCGATGCGCGTCCACGCCGCCCAGTCCCCGTTGACCTGGCCCGGCTGAAGGGTGTGCCGTCTTGTGGTTACCTCATCCAGAACACGCGAGGTACCCGGTCGCCTCGTCATATTGCGAAGAATCAGCCGAACCCTCTGCTTTCGCTCGCGACCGAACAGAAGCCAATGCCCCGAGATGCTCGGGCCGAAGCTGGCGGCGCCAGGATAATTCACTCCGCGCGGCGGGCGCCGACGCACGTGCGTGACCAGGTTGTAGAACCGGATCGTGAAGTGATGGTGGTAAAACAATCCATATACGAGCTCGTTTCCGCCGATACCGCCCGCAAAGGCTTGGCCGTGCCGGTTCACCTTCACAAGCGGGTCGCTGCCGTGCCTGACCCACATGTCAAATTTAAAGTCGGGGCCCGGCCGCCGGCGGACGAACGATAGGTAGTCGCCGCCCGCTGTAGCAGCCGGCGACTCATCATCGTTCGGCCCCACCAACACCGGATCCAGCGTCACGGGCGCCGCCTGAGCCCCCGCCACAACAACCACCAGCGTAGACGCCGCCAGCGCCACGATAACCGACAACCGAGCCATCTTCCCCTCCCCGGATCGCTGCTGCGCATCCGCTGCCCGACGGAGGCATCACCGCAAAGGAGCTGGACTGCGCGGAGCATGGCACCTTGACTCCGGTGCCTCGCGCGCCACCCTACCAAGCGTTGGCGACACTTGCAACGAACCCACCAGGGGACGTCTCCCGACATGCGCACGGGCCGAACACGCAGACTCTGTAATTTCGATGTGTGCATGGGCGAGCCGCGTCGCCGTGGCATGCATTGGTGCACTCCAGGCGTTACCTTGGGGCTGTGAGTGCGCACCGCGATGACCTTCCAGTCGGCACTGTGACGATGGTTTTCACCGACATCGTGGACTCAACTCGGCTGCTCATCGACTTCGAAGACGAGTACCGCTCACTTCTTCGCGATCACCGCCGCGCCGTCCGCGGAATCGTCACCCGAAACGACGGCTTCGAGGTGGACACCCAAGGCGATGCGTTCTTCCTCGTCTTCCGCCGGGCCTCCGACGCCGTGGCCGCCGCTCGCGACCTCGTCGATTCCACGAACGAAGGGTCCGTGAAGGTGAGAATCGGCATCCATACTGGCGAGCCGACCCTTACGGAGGAGGGTTACGTCGGCATCGACGTGCACAGGGCGGCGCGGATCGTCGCTGCGGCGGGCGGCGGTCAGATCCTGCTGTCCGAGCAGGCCAAGGCACTCATCGACAGTGACCGGATTCGTGATCTTGGCGTTCATCGGCTGAAGGGCGTAGGTGAGGTTCGCCTTTTCCAGTTTGGCGACGAGGAGTTTCCGCCGTTGCGGTCAATCGGCCGTACGAACTTGTTGCCGCTCCACGACCCTCCCTTCGGGCGCTCCCGGGAGCTCACAGAGCTGCGGTCGATGCTTGACTCCGGCGTACGGCTGATAACCGTCACCGGCGTCGGGGGCATCGGAAAGACGACCACTGTGCACGCCCTCGCGTCCAACGTCGGGAGTCGGTTCCCAGACGGTATCTGGTTGGTCGACCTCTCCACGCTCACTGAGGACGATCTGGTTGAGCCTGTCGTTGCGTCTGTGCTCGGCGGTCATGGCGCCGTCGCCCACCAGGTTGGCGCGGCAGACGTCCTGGTCGTGCTCGATAACTTTGAGCACGTGCTCGGCGCGGCGCCGGCGGTCGCAAGCTGGCTGGATCGTTGTCCTGGGCTCACCATCCTCGTCACCAGCCGCGAGCCGCTGCGGCTGTCGGCCGAGCAGGAGTACCCGCTATTGCCGCTCGACGACTACAGCGCATCCCAGCTGTTCCTCGCGCGTGCGCGGGCGATCGACCCCTCGTTTTCCGCGGAAACGGATGACCTGAACGTGTTGTGCAGGCGGCTGGAGGGGATTCCGCTCGCCCTTGAGCTGGCGGCTGCCTGGGTAAAGCTCCTTTCTCCTGGCCAACTAGCCGCTCGGTTGGGCCAGCGCCTGTCGCTTCTCACAGGCGGCCCACGCGACCGCCCCGCGCGGCAGCAGACGCTCGAGGCGACGATCGCGTGTAGCTATGACCTCCTCGAGTCAGGCGAGAAGGAACTGTTCGCACGGCTCGCAGTATTTACTGGGGGCTGGACGCTCGATTCAGCCGAACAGGTTGTGGGTGCTGGTCTCGACGGCCTGCAATCGCTGACCGTGAAGAACCTCATCACCGCTAATGACGGTAGGTTCGCAATGCTCGAGTCGATTCGCGAGTACGCGGCGTCGCGGCTGGCGGAGATGGCAGAGGCCACCTCGCTTTATCGGTCGCACGCAGGGTACTATGCGGCGCTCGTCTCTCGTACGGCTCCTGAGCTTACGGGTCGCTCGCAGGACGAGGCGCTCGAGGTCCTAGCGGCGGACGAGGACAACCTGCGCTCGGCGCTCGACTGGTGCTCCGGCGATGCGAGGTCGAGCGAGACTGGACTCGCGCTCGCTGCAGACCTCGTGCTGTTTTGGTACCTTCGAAGCCGCCCGGCAGAGGGGGCCGCCCGGCTCGACGCCTTGCTCGCGGTGACGACAGCCGCGGATTCTGGTCCGCGAGCGGCGGCCCTCTGGGGCGCCGGGTTTTTCTTTACGATCCTCGGCGATCCGCGCGCCGGCCCGTTCCTTCGCCACGGATTGGCCATGGCGAAGGAAGTCGGCGACCGCGCGCTTATCGCGCGTTCACTGGACGTGCTCGGATTGCTGGCCTTTTTCGAAAATGATCTGGCCGCGGCGCAATCCCTGCTTGAGAAGAGCATCAACGAAGCTCGGCGAGCAGACGACGACTGGTGTCTCGCCGACGCGCTCGGCACGATCGGCTCGATCTATCCGCTTGTCGGGGAGCTTTCGATGGCCCGTCAAGCGGGCGGCGAGGGCCTATCGCTCGCGCGCAGCCGCGGCGACCTGCAGGGAGCACGGATGTCGCTGTTCGGGCTAGCACTCGCCGCCTGGCGAGCCGGCGAACAGCAGCAGGCGCGAAGCGCCGCCGAAGAGGGTCTGGAGATCAGCCGCCGACTCGGCGATGCATTCTTCAACTCTTACTTCCTCTGGATCCTGGCCGGTATCGAGATGGCATCGGGCGCCGTTGGTCTCGCACATCAACATGCGGACGAGGCACTCGCGCTCGCGCGGGATATCGGTGCGCCGCTGCTGATCGTGTGCGCGCTGGAAGCACGGGCGGCGGTCGCCCGGGCGCTCGAAAACACCAAGCAGGCCCGCGAGCTTCTCGCGGAGGCTGAGGAGATCGGCCTGACCAGCTCGGTACCCGGCTCATACGTCTCCGAGGTGCTGCGCGCGCTCGCGCTGCTGGACGTCGAGGATGGCGACCAGGAATCCGCACGCAGGAGATTGGGGCAAGCGGTCGAGCTGGCCCGTTCCGTCGGTGATCCCCTAGCGGAGCGG
>JAJKIB010000217.1 GCA_021154745.1 Mycobacterium sp. | reverse complement strand
GCCGGCGCCGCTGACATCCTCCCGCACATATGGCAGCCACGGTTCTTGAAGTGGACGGTGGCGATTTCGAGGAAAGGTGGAATGGTGCGCGACGGTATCCCCACCACGCAGGCGCTCACCGAAGACGTGGCGGCCGGGCTGCCGGGCGTGCCGCTGGCCATTCCGACCCCCGGCCACACGGGCGGACACTGCTCGTTCGTGATCGACGCTGTGCTGGTCGCAGGCGATGCGCTGGTCACGGGCCACCCGCTGCTGACGCGCAGCGGACCGCAGCTGCTGCCGTACCTCTTCAACCACGACCAGGACGGGTGTGTGCGTAGCCTGGCCGCACTGGGCCTGCTCGACACCGACGTGCTGCTGCCCGGCCATGGACCGGTGTGGCGGGGATCGATTCGCGACGCTGCCGAGCAGGCGACACCTCGGAACTAAGCCAGCACCTCGTAGCCGAGTAGAAAGATCGCGGTCAGGCAGAGTCCGCATCCGATGACGATGGTGGGCATCAGGATCATGCTGTCGAGTTCGTCGTCATCGAGCACGTCACCCTCGAATCGCCCGAACAACACCCGCGCGACCCCGGTTCTGCGGAATGTGTGCACCAGCCGCTGCACCGCCTTGGTGTTGCGCCTGCGGCCGATGAATGTGCGCGACGCGAATCCCACGACGAACGTCAGAGCGGCGGCGACTAGGAGCAGCCACCCCGCCGTCGTTTGTGAAATCGCCACGTCCCACCCCCGGTGCCTTCACACCTGCGGCAAGCCTATAGGCCGAGGTGATCGCGCAGGGTATGGCCGGTGTATTCGGTGCGGAAGCTGCCACGCTCCTGCAGCAACGGCACCACCCTGTCGACGAAGTCGTCGAGCCCGCGCGGTGTCAGGTGCGGCACCAGGATGAAGCCGTCGCAGGCGTCGGCCTGCACGTACAGGTCGATCTCGTCGGCGATCTGGGCCGGCGTGCCGACGAACTGCTGACGGCTGGTGACGGCGATGACCAGTTCACGGATGCTCAGGTTCGAGGCCTCCGCGCGTTCCCGCCATGCGGCGGCGACGGCCTTCGGGTCGCCGTGGCGGACCCGGCCCTGCGTGACGGTCGGGTCGTCGGCCGGTTCCACGTCGGGTAGCGGGCCGTCGGGGTCGTACGCCGACAGGTCACGCTGCCAGACCTGCTCGAGTAGCGCGATCGCGGTCTGCGGACTGACCTGCTGGTACCGGATGTGGCGCGCCTTGTCCGCGGCTTCGTCCTCGGTGTCACCGAGCACGAACGTCGCCGCAGGAAAAACCTTGAGCCGGTTAGGATCTCGACCATAGGAGGCCGCACGGCCCTTGACGTCGGCGTAGTACTGCTGCCCGGCCTCCAGCGCGGAGTGCAGGGTGAACGCCGCGTCGGCGTACTTGGCCAGGAACGCCCTGCCGTCGGCGGAGTCGCCGGCCTGCAGCAGCACGGGATGTCCCTGCGGCGCGGGCGGCAACGTCGCGACGCCGCGGACGTCGAACTGTGCTCCGTTGTGCTCGACCTGCCGAATGCGGCTGGGATCGACGTAGATTCCGCTGTCGCGGTCGGCGACCACCGCGTCGGGCGCCCAGCTGTCCCAGAACTTGCGCGCCACGATGACGAACTCCTCCGCGCGCTTGTACCGATCGGAGTGGTCGAGAAATCCGTCCCGGCGGAAGTTCTCTCCGGTGAACGCGTCCGACGAGGTGACCATGTTCCAGCCTGCCCGGCCGTCCGACAGGTGGTCGAGGGTGGCGAACTGCCGTGCGACTTCGAAGGGTTCGTTGAACGTGGTGTTGATGGTGCCCGTCAGACCGAGACGTTCGGTGACGGCGGCGAGTGCGGCTAGCACGGTGAAGGTGTCCGGCCGGCCGACGACGTCGAGGTCGTGTATGCGGCCGCGGTGCTCGCGCAACCGCAAGCCCTCGGCGAGGAAGAAGAAGTCGAACAAGCCCCGCTCGGCGGTTTGGGCCAGGTGGACGAACGAGTCGAATTCGATCTGGCTGCCCGAGTCCGGTTCCGACCACACTGTCGTGTTGTTGACCCCGGGAAAGTGTGCGGCCAGGTGGATTGGCTTGCGGTGCTTGCCTTCTCGAACGCTCACAGGCCCCACCTCTTAGCAATCAACTCATGCGAACGCAGCCGGTCGGCGTGACCGTGCGTGACCGACGTGATGACCAGTTCGTCGGCCGCGGTGACCCGCTGCAGGGTTTCCAGTTTGTCGGCGACCTCGTCGGGATTACCGACGAATTGCGTTGCGGTGCGGTCCTTTACCAGTTTCTGCTGGTCATCCGTCAGCGGCTCGGCGGTGCCGGGGTCCGGGTACGGGATGGCGCCGTCGCAGGCGCGGATCGAATACACCCAATGGCCGTAACTGGAGGCGAGCTGCCGGGCGGTGGCGGTGTCGTCGGCCACCACCACATCGGCCGACACCACGACATACGGTTCGGCGAGTGCGGCCGACGGTTGGAACGCGGCGCGGTAGGCGTCGATCGCGTCGAGCGCGGTAGCGGGGGTGATGTGGTAGCTGGCGACGAAGGGCAGTCCGCGGGCCCCGGCCACCTGTGCGCTCTGCCCCTTGCTGCTGCCGAACACCCACGGCGTCAGACCGGCTAGCTCACCGGGCGTCGCGTGCGCGTCGACGCCGTCGATCTCATAGCTGCCGTCGAGCATGGCCAGGATGTCGGATACCTGCTGGACGAAGTCGGGTGCGACGGCTTCGGGCTGCTGCAGCACGGACATCTTCGCCCGCAGGCGCGGGTTGCGCATCAGAGCGCTGATGTCGAACGGCGGCGGCACGATCACCCCGTCGATGTCACGCCATTCCGTTGGCTTGGGCTTCGGCTTGTGTTCTTTGAGGGCTTCGCGGCGCCGCTGGCCGGAGCGGCCGACGCCGAGGTCGATGCGGCCGGGGTGGAATGCCTCGAGCATCCCGAAGCTCTCGACGACAGCGACGGCCGTCGTCTGGCCGAGTTGCACCGCGGCAGCGCCGACGCGAATCCGTTCGGTGGCGGCGGCGATCTGACAGATCAACACCGCGGGGGACGAGCTGGCGACGGCGACGAAGTGGTGTTCGGCGATCCAGTAGCGCTTGTAGCCCCACTGTTCGGCGTGCTGGGCGAGGTCGACGGTGTTGCGCAGCGCGGTCGCCGCATCGCCCCCTTCGCTGATCGGGGCCAGGTCGAGGATCGACAGTGGAACGCTCATCGCGACCTCGCATAGCGGTTTTCGGCGACAGGTAATCCGAGCCGGGTGCGCAGTGTCTCGCCGTCGGTGTAAGCAGTGCGGAAGCGCCCTGCCTGCTGTAGCGGCGGCACCACCTCATCGACGATGATGGGCAGATCGGTGGCGTTGACCGCGGGCCGCAACCGCACGCCGTCGACGCCGTGCTGCCGCCAACGCAGCAGCAGCTCCACGAGTTCGGTTGGGGTGCCGTCGAATACGAGCGCATCGGAGCGCGCGTCGACGATGCCGCTGAACGTCACATAGAGGTCGGCGTACACCTTGAGGCCTGCGACCTCGGCCAGTATTGCGCGCAGTGAGTCGTCATCCTGCGGGGTGATGAAGACCAGATCCGTACTGCGGACGGCGAACTCGTAGATCGGCTTCGCGTGAGCCAGCGCGGCCACGACGGGTTGGCCCTGCGGCGGGCGCGGGGTGATCGACGGGCCCTTGACCGAGAAGTACTTGCCTGCGAAGTCGATGTAGTGCAGTTTGTCCCGGTCGACGAACCGTCCGGTCGCAACGTCGCGGATGACGGCGTCGTCTTCCCAGCTGTCCCAGAGGCGGCGGGCCACCTCGACGGCGTCGGCGGCCTCGTCGAACAGGTCAGCCCCGCGGATGTCGCGGCGTCCGAACAGGTCGGCCTGGTGTGGGGTGCCGCTGACCCGGACCTGCCAGCCGGCGCGGGCGTGCGAGACGAAGTCAAGTGTGGCAATCGCTTTCGAGACGTGAAAGGGCTCGGTGTGCGTCACCGTGGCGACGGGAATCAGACCGATGTGCTTAGTTGCCGGCGCCACGCGGGAGGCGACCAGCACCGCGTCGGGACGGCCCGCAAGCCAACGGGGCTCGATCTCCGGGCGGCGGCGCCGCTGAGCGGTGAGCGCGTCGTCGAACGTCACGAAATCGAGCAGTCCGCGTTCGGCGGTAGTGGCCAGGCGGGACCAGTAGCGGCCACTCGTCACCGGCTCCGTCTCGGGCGTGTGCCGCCATGCCTGCGGGTGCCAGCCGTATCCGTCGAGCGCGACCGCGAGGTGCAGTTGTTCGGTCATGAGAGCGTCTTCTGGAACGCGAGGGGATAGACCTCACCCTCGGCCGGCAGCGGCTCGGCCAGCTGGGTGTATCCGGTCGAGAGGTAGAGCGCCTCGGCCTCGGGCTGACGATCGCCCGTCGTCAGATAGACGTTCCGGTAGCCGCGGGCCGCGATTTCGGCCTCGAGCTCGACGAGCAGTGCCTTGGCATGGCCTTGGCGCCGGTGCCGACTGTCGGTCCAGATCCGCTTGAGCTCGGCGGTGGAGTCGTCGAAGCGGCGGAACGCACCGCCGGTGACGGGCTGGTCGTTGAGAAGGCCGATGAGCAGGCCGCCGCCGGGCGGGGCGAACTCGTCGGGCGGGTACCCGCGAAGCCATCTCGACACCGCTTCCTCGGTGGCGCCGTACCGGGTGGCGTACTCCACCGCGAGCTCGGCCAGCAGCGGCTCGGCCAGCGGGTCCTCCTGGCCGACCGCCACGAAGCGAAGCTGGTTCACGGCTGGCACGCTCATCACTTAAATGTCTAACGCGAGTCGGCGAGCCGCATTCCAAAGCGGCCGATTCGCTCGGGGTGATCAGAAATAGCGCCAGGTCACGTCACGCGGTAGACCTCGTACTCGATCTTGCCTGTCCCGAGCAGCCGGCCCCGGGCGACGAACAAGCTGGTGTTCAGCCACGAGTAGCGAGGGGCCCCGGTCTCAAAGCGGATGGACAGCCGCATGTACTGGTCGGCCCAGTCGGCGGCTTCGGCGAACCGCGAGGTCTGTTCGACCAGGCCGGTGTAATGCATCAGGACAATCGCCCCGTCGTCGGTGACAAATTGTGTGCGCACATCGGGCCGCCAGAACCCGTCGCCGCTCACCCCCATCCAGTCCACGCCGGTGGCCGCTAGTTGCGCCTTGATCACCGGACCGTCCAGTGTGGCCTCGCTGACCTGCCAATATTGCCGAGCACCCCACGGTGAATCGATCGTCGGATCGAGTGGGTTGCTGGTTTGCACGACGTAGGTCATCGCGTAGGCGAGTTCGGGTTCAACGGTGGCCATGGCGCCAGAGTTGCCGGCCAACGGCACTTCCAACCAAAACTTGACACGTGTAAAGTTTGGCCGCATGGACAACATCCGCGGCAAGACCATCGCGATCACCGGTGCCGCCCGCGGCATCGGCTACGCCACCGCCAAGGCACTGCTGGCCCGTGGTGCCCGGGTGGTCATCGGCGACCGGGACGTCGCGCTCCAGGAGTCGGCCGTCGCCGGACTGGGCAGGCTGGGCCCGGTCTCGGGCTATCCGCTCGACGTCACGAACCGTGAATCGTTCGCGACGTTCCTCGACAAGGCGCGCACTGACGGCGGTGGGCACATCGACGTGCTGATCAACAACGCCGGTGTGATGCCTGTAGGCCCGTTTCTGGAGATGTCGGAGCAGGCCATCCGCTCGGCGATCGAGGTCAATTTCTACGGTGTGCTCACCGGTTGCCAGTTGGTGCTGCCGGAGATGGTGGCGCGCCGCAGCGGCCACATCATCAACATCTCGTCGCTCGCCGGCATGCTCGCGGTCCCCGGCCAAGTGGTCTACGCCGGAACGAAATTTGCGGTCGTGGGACTGTCGACTGGATTGGCCGACGAGTTCGCGCCGCAGGGTGTCGACGTGAGTTGCGTGATGCCGACATTCACCAATACCGAACTCATCGCCGGTACCCATACCTCTGCGGCGCAAAAACCGGTGGAGCCCGAGGACATCGCGGCGGCCGTCGTCAAGGTGCTCGAAAAGCCGACAACCCTGAAGTCGGTGCCAGCTGCATTGCGGTTCGTCAGTGCAATCTCGCCGACGCTGTCGCCGAAGGCTCGTCGTTGGCTCAGCCATAAAATGGGCAACGACACCGTGTTCCTGGACTTCGACCGCAAGGCGCGGGAGAGCTACGAGGAGCGGGCGCAAGCCGCCCAAGGCGTTGTCGACGGACCCGGCAAGGGATAACGAAATTGCCCAACTCTGGGCGACATTGTCGCCGCTGACGACTTTGTCGCCAAGAGGCGGGCACTAGGAGAGGTCAAGGTCTGGAGCCGGGTCACCCAACCGGTGCGCCTCAATCACATCGATGTGCTCGAAGAACTCATCCGGCGTGAACTCGCTGGCCTCCGTGGCTCCGACGAGCATGAGATGGACGATCTCGGCATCCTCGTCGGCCGACATCCAGATCGTCGTCATGGGTGCGAGGTCGCCGTCTTCGACGTCGGCGCCCGACAGTTCGTAGAACCAGAAGGCGAAATCCTCGTCGGACTCTTCTTCGTCAAATTCCCAGCCGCGCTCCGTGACTCGCTGATCGAACGCTTCTAGGTCGGTGGCGATGGCGGCCTGTGTGGTCACCAACTCGTCCAACACGTTCTCTGGTAGCCAGCTCGCGTCCCTGACCGCCCGCCGCTTGTTGCGACGGGCTTTCTTGGCCTCCGCCTTTTTGCTCCTCGCGTGCGCGGGGGTCCGCCGCGACATCCTAGCTCAAAGCCTGGTCGAGATCGCCGATCAAGTCCTCAGTTCCCTCCAGCCCCACCGAGATTCGCACCACACCGTCGCCCAGCCCGATCGCCGCACGGCCCTCCGGTCCCATCGCCCGGTGTGTGGTGGTGGCTGGATGGGTGATCAGCGACTTGGAATCGCCCAAGTTGTTGGAGATGTCGACGATCCGCAGCTTGTCGAGCACCTCGAAGGCGCGCTCCTTGCTGCCACCCTTGAGTTCGAACGTGACAACCGTTCCGCCACCGGTCATCTGGCGTTTGGCCAAGTCGTACTGCGGATGTGACTCCAGGAACGGGTATTTCACCCAGCTCACGGCGGGATGCTTCTCCAGGAACTCCGCGACGTGCTGCGCCGACGCGTTCTGATGCTCCACACGCACCGCCAGCGTCTCAAGGCCTTTCAAAAGCGTCCATGCGTTGAACGGGCTCAGTGCGGGACCGGTGTGCCGCATCAGCTTCTGCACCGGTTCGTCGATGTACTGCTTGTCGCCGAGGATCGCGCCGCCGAGCACGCGGCCCTGCCCGTCGATGTGCTTGGTGCCCGAATACACCACCACGTCCGCCCCAAGGGGAAAGCCCTGCTGCAGCATCGGCGTGGCGAACACGTTGTCCAACACCACCTTTGCCCCAGCCGCGTGGGACATCTCGCACACCGCGGCGATATCGACCAGCGACTGCATCGGATTGGACGGCGTCTCGAAGAACACCGCCTGCGTAGGCACCGACAGCGCCTCTTCCCATTGCGACAGGTCGTCGCCGTCGACGAACACCGTCTCGATGCCCCATCGCGGCAGAATCTCGCTGCACACCACAAAGCACGATCCGAACAGGCTGCGCGCCGCCACCAACCGGTCACCCGCCGCCAACAGCGCACCCAGCGACGTGAACACCGCCGCCATGCCCGTCGCCGTCGCGAAGCATGCCGGGGCGCCTTCCATCAACCGCAGCCGCTCTTCGAACATCGAGATCGTCGGGTTGCCGTAGCGGGAGTAGACGTAGCGGTCGATGTCACCTGCGAACGCCCTCTCCGCCTCGGCCGCCGACGAGTAGACATACCCCGATGTCAGGTACATCACCTCGGCGGTCTCCTCGAAACCCGACCGCAGCAGGCCACCGCGCACGCCGATGGTGGCCTGGCTGACCCCGTCGGGCAACTGGGCCGGCCGGCGAACCGACGGCACTTGATCGTCGGGGGTGGAGCTCATGACTGCTTCCAGGGCAGGCCGACGGCTTTCCATCCGGTGCCGCCGCGATGCCTCTGCTCGTCGAGGTTGCCCTCGAATCCGTCCAGCACGTTGTAGGACGGGGCGATGCCCGCCTCCGTCGCCGCCTCGGCGGCGCCGATCGACCGGTTTCCGGAGCGACACAGGAACACCACCGGCCGTCCCCTGCTGGCGCGTGGGCCCTGACCGGGCGTGACGCCCGCCGCGACGAGGTCGTCGACGAAGTTGTCGTTGTGCTTTCCGTCGGAGCTGTTCCACTCGACATACACCACGTCGCGCTGAAGCGAAGACAGATCCGGCACCCCGACGAAGCGCCACTCGGCGTCCGTGCGGCAATCGACCAGCACGGCCTCGGGGTTGTCGTTCAGCAGCTTCCAGGCCTCCTCAGGCGTGATGTCTCCGGCGTAACTCACGGTCGGAAGTCTCCCACAGCTAGCCGGGGCCGGTCGAACAGACCTTCCATGCTCCGTCCTCGCGCACAAACGTCATCGCCACACCGGTTTTGGTGTCCGGCGCCTTGTCGAAATGATAGGTCACTTTGGCGGTCGCGCGGTCGCCGTCGATCACCACGTCGGTGACGTCGTCGACGAACCGTTCACCGTGTTTGGCCACCGAATCCCGTTGCCGGGCAAGGAAATCGGTCTCTGCACCCTGCTGGCCGCGGCACGTGTAGGTGCGAAAGTCGGCGTAGCTCTGCCGTTGCAGCGCGTCGTTCTGGCCGACGGCGGCCCTGCCGACCTGCTGGTCCTCGGGCGGGTCGGTCTTTCCGAAGATGGTGAACAGCCCGATTGTGATCACGACGAGCACAATGATTGCCAACGCACCGAGGAATGGCGCCATCGTCGGCCGGTCAGCGGGCGAGTCGGCCGGGTCCTCTTCGGGGTCGGTCACCAGAGTTTGCGCAGCGCCGCCGACACCCGCCGGGCCCGGTCCCGAGCGACGATCGGGTCGGGAGCCGTGGCCAGCGCCACTCCGAGCCGTCGCCTGCCGTCTGTCTCGTCGGGCCGGTCGAACAGGCGGACGTCGCTTTCGGCGACGGCCAGCGCCTCGCCGACCACCCGCACGTCGATGTCGTTGGCGCCCGTCGACTCGGCTCCCGCGTAGCTGACCTCCGCCGCGGCAGGCGAGATCATGATGGTGTCCACAGCGAGCCCGAGGATCGCCCGGGCATGCAGCTCGAACTGCGAAAGCCGTTGCGAGCGCAGCGTCACCAGCCCGCTGTCGTAGGGACGCGGCCGGACGTCGGCGAAGTACACCTCGTCGCCGCGCACCAGCAGCTCCACTCCGAACACGCCGCGCCCGCCGAGCGAGTTGACGATGCGCGCGGCGATCGACTTCGCCGCATCCAGTGCCGCGGGCGCCATCTGCTGAGGCTGCCATGACTCCAGCACGTCACCCTCGGCCTGGCGGTGACCGATCGGCTCGCAGAAGTACACCGCAGGCCCCGCCGGCCCGGTGGTGCGGACGGTCAACAGCGTGACCTCGACGTCGACCTCGACGACCGTCTCGGCCATCACCCGGTTATGCGGGATACGCCCTGCGGCCACCGCGCGGTGCCAGGCCGGCTCGACGTCATCGACCCGCAACAGCACCGACTGGCCCTCGCCGGGTGCCGCCGCGTTCGGCTTGACGACCAGCGGGAAACCGGCGTGCTCGGCCACCGCGGTCAGCTCCTCAACCGACCCGGCGAACCAGAACGGCGCGGTGGGCAGGCCGAGCTCATCGGCGGCCAGCCGGCGCAGCCCCTCCCGGTCGATCGACAGCCGGGTGCTGCGCGGGGTCGGAAACACCTCGATGCCGTCACCCTCGGCCACCGAAATCAGCGCGTCGGCTGCGATCAGGCCCGCCTCGGCGACGATGTAGCGCGGTTTCTCCTTCGCAATGAGCGCCGTCAATTCCTCGGCGTCGTTCATCTTCACGACGGCGGCGCGGTCGGCCACGCCGTGCGCGGGCGCGTCCGCATAGCGGTCGACGGCGATGACGTCGGCACCGAGGCGCTGGAACGCCAGCGCCAACTCGCGGCTCAATTCACCAGAGCCCAGCAGCATCACGGTGGATCCCGTGGGCGCCGTGGAGGTGCCAGCCGAGACCGGCTCCGGCGCGGTCGTCGTATCGCCTTCAGTTGTTTCACTCATCGCGCGTCCAGCCTGCCAGATGGTCAGCCCAGCCGGACGTCGATGTAGCACCACCGCCAGTTCTCGCCCGGCTCGGCCGAGCGCATCACCGGATGGCCGGTGGCATGGAAATGTTCGCTCGCATGTTGGTGCGGGCTGGAATCGCAGCACCCGACGTGGCCACACGTCAGGCACATGCGCAGGTGCGCCCACGTGTCCTCGCCGTGCTCGTCGCACTCCTGGCATTTGCCCGGCGTGAGCGGTTCCGGCTCAACCTCGGATGCGGCGTCGGCCGCGAGGTGTTCGCATGTTTCGGAGACCGCTGTGGAGGTGGCGTCGCCACGGCGTGATCTCCTCAGCATGTTGACCAAGGATACGGACGGAGGTTTCGCGACGTGGGTGCCTCACTGCTGGCGGTACTGGTGGTGTCCGTCCTGCTGGCCGCGGTGGCCCGGCACTACGACGTGTCGGCCCCGCTGGCGCTGGTGGTCGCCGGCCTGGCGGCCGGCCTGATCCCCGGTTTCAAACAGATCGAGCTCGACCCCGAACTGGTGCTTTACGTGCTGCTGCCGCCGCTGCTGTGGTCGGCGGGCCTGGAAAGCAGTTACCACGGACTGCGGCGCAACATCCGCCCGATCGGGCTGCTGGCGGTGGGGCTGCCGCTGGCGACGACGTTCGCGGTCGGGTTCGTGGCGTACAAGACGGTTCCCGAGCTGACGGTCGCGGCGGCGTTGACGCTCGGCGCGATCGTGGCGCCGCCGGATGCGGTTTCGGCCACCGCGGTCGGACGCCGGCTGGGGCTGCCGCGCCAGATCATGACGCTGCTCGGAGGCGAAAGCCTGCTCAACGACGCGACGGCGCTGACCGCCTACAAGGTGTCGCTCGCGGCGGCCATCGGTACCGCCGCGAGCTGGGGTCACGGGGTGGCCACGTTTGCGCTGGCCGCCGTCGGCGGCGTTGTGGTGGGTGTGGCGCTGGGCATGTTCACCGCCTTCGTCCGGTGGCGACTCGACGATCCACTCGTCGAGAGCGCGCTGGGGCTGGTGGCGCCGTTCATCATCTACCTGGCCGCCGAGGAGATTCACGGCTCCGGCGTGCTCGCGGTCGTCGTCGCCGCCCTGATCCTCGGCCAGAAATCCACCCGAGCCGGTTACGCCACGAGGCTTCAGGACAATGCGGTGTGGAAGGCCCTGCAGCTGATTCTGGAGTCGTTCGCGTTCCTGTTGATCGGCCTGCAACTGCCGACGGTCGTGGGCGAGCTGGCAGGCATCACCGCGTCGGTGATCGCGATCTCATCGGTGGCGGTGTTGGCGACGGTGATCCTCGTCCGGATCGTCTGGGTCTACCTGTTCGCATACCTGCCGCGGTGGGTGTCCAAGCGCATTCGCGACCGCGAACCGGCGCCGACGCCTGCGCAGGTGTTCGTCGTCGCGTGGGCAGGCATGCGCGGGGTGGTGTCGCTGGCGGCGGCATTCGGCGTTCCGATGACGACGATGTCGGGTGCGCCGTTTCCGGGACGCCCGCAGCTGGTGTTCCTTACCTTCGTGGTGGTGATCGGAACGCTGCTGTTGCACGGGCTGACGCTGCCGTGGCTGATCCGAAGGCTGGGCGTACAGGGCGACGAGGCCCGCACCGACGCGATCGCCGCGGCGGCCGCACAGGACAAGGCGGCGCGGGCAGCGGCCGGGCGCCTCGACGAGTTGCTTGCCGAGGAGGAAGTCACCGACGTGCACGAGCGGGCCGCGGATGTGTTGCGCGGCTGGAACACTCGCAGACGTAACTCCGCGTGGGAGCGGTTGGGCCGCGACTCGGAGGAGATCGGCGAGAGCCCGGCATCGGCGTTCCGCCGGTTGCGTCTGGAGATGCTGGCGGCCGAACGTGCGGCGTTCATCGCCGAACGGGACAACGGGCAGATCGACGACGAAGTGCTGCGGGACGTGCTGCGCGGGCTCGACCTCGAGGAGGCGACACTGAACCGTGGCTGAATCGCGATTGATCGAGACGGTGCTGGGATCGGTGCGGGTGCAGGTCCGCGGCAGTGGCGAGGCGATGATGTTCTGGCCGAGCCTGCTGATGACGGGCGACATGTGGGCCGCGCAGGCCGAGTTCTTCGGCACCGACCACCAGGTGATCCTCGTCGACCCTCCGGGGTTTGGTGAAAGCCAAAAGCTCACGGCGACATTTACTTTCGAGGAGTGCGCGCGCTGCATCGTCGACATCCTCGATGGTCTGGGCCTGCAGCGCACGCACTTCGTCGGGAACTCCTGGGGCGGCATGATCGGCGGGACGTTCGCGGCCACTTACCCCGAACGCATCGGCAGCGCCGTCTTGATGAACTGCACCGCATCCCCCGCGGGCACACGACAGAAGATCGAGTACGGCTTCCTGTTGGGAATGGCTGGTCTCCTCGGCGGGATCCGGCCGCCCCTGACCCGGTCGGTGCTCAAGGCATTCCTCGGCCCGACGACGTTTCGCACGCGGCCCGATGTCGTGGCGTTCGTGCGCGACACGGTGCAGCGCGTCGACATTCGGTCGGGTCGCTGGGCGGTTCGCAGCGTGGTGCCTTCCCGGCCGGATCAGCGCCCGCTGCTGTCCCAGGTCACGACGCCCGTGCTGGTGGTCGCCGGTGCAGAGGATGCGACGTTCCCGTTGCCCGAGACGATCGCGATGGCCGAGGCGATCCCGAACGCGGCCATCGCCGTGCTCGAAGGGGTCGCGCATCTGGCCGCGCTGGAGAACCCGACGGTCGTCAACAGGCTGATCGGGGAGTTTGTGTTCCGCGAGTAGCGTCGATTCATGACCCAAGCGCCGGCGTTGCCGCCTTTACACATGCGGCGCCACACCTTCGATCCGACCCCGGAGCTTCGCGAGATCCGTGAGACCGACGGCGTGCGCACTGCGACCAACTCGTTCGGCATGACGGTCTTCCTCGTCACCCGACACGAGGACATCAAGGAAGTCTTGTCCGACCATGAACGGTTCTCCAACGGCCGGCCACCGGGTTTCGTCATACCCGGCGCGCCAACCGTTCCTGAGGAGGAGCAGGCCAGCGCCAGGGCAGGCAACCTGCTGAGCATCGACCCGCCGGAGCATCAGCGGCTGCGGCGGATGCTCACCGCCGAATTCACCATCCGCCGGATGAAGCGGCTGGAACCACGCATCACCGAGATTGTCAATGCGCAACTCGACGCGATGGAAAAGGCTGGGCCGCCAGTGGATTTGGTGGCAAGCTTCGCGCTGCCGATCCCGTCGTTGGTGATCTGTGAGCTCCTCGGAGTGCCGTATGACGACCGCGACGACTTTCAGCGCCGCAGCGCCCGTCAGCTGGACCTCTCCATCCCCATTCCCGAGCGGCTGGAACTTGTCCGCCGAGGCCGCGAGTACATGAGCTCACTGGTCGAGCGGGCACGACAACAGCCCGGTGAGGACATCCTCGGCATGCTGGTTCGAGAGCACGGCACCGAGCTGACCAACGACGAACTCATCGGCATCGCAAGCCTTTTGCTACTCGCCGGGCACGAGACCACGTCGAACATGCTGGGCCTTGGCACGCTGGCACTGCTGCGCCATCCCGACCAGCTGGCCGCGGTCCGCGACGACCCCGACGCGATCGGGCCCGCTGTCGAGGAGATGCTGCGCTGGCTGTCGATCGTGCACAGCGCCATTCCCCGCATCACCACCACCGACGTCGAGATCGCGGGCGTGCCCATACCAGCAGGAGAGCTGGTGTTCGTGTCGCTGCCGTCGGGCAACCGCGACCCGGACTTCATCGACTCACCGGAGGTGCTCGACATCCGGCGGGGCGCGCCAGGGCATCTGGCATTCGGCCACGGCGTGCACCACTGCCTGGGAGCCCCGCTGGCACGCATGGAGATGCGGATCGCGTTCCCGGCGCTGCTGCGTCGCTTCCCCACACTGGCGCTGGCCGTGGACTTCGCCGATGTGGATTTCCGCTCGTTTCACTTCATCTACGGTCTGAAATCACTGGAGGTGGGCTGGTGAAAGTCACAGCCGATCGAGATGTCTGCATCAGCGCCGGAAACTGCGTGATGTCCGCCGGCGCCGTCTTCGATCAGGACGAGGACGGCATCGTTATGGTGCTCGTCGACGAGGTGCCCGAGGGTGAGGAGGACCATGCCCGCGAGGCCGTAAGGCTTTGTCCATCGCAGGCATTAAGTCTCATCGAATAAGCGCCTTTCGACCCCGGCGCCCAAAGCTGCCAATCGATAACGGGCGTCCCCGCGACAGTTCCTGTTGCGGCGCTAGCGCCGAGATTGCATCCAGGGCTGTAGTCGCGCACCCACAACCCTGAATGAAATCTCGGTTCCAACAAACAGAACTGTCAGTCGGCTTGGCCAGCACGAGCCACATGGTGACTCGCTGTCGACAAACCGAAGCCCAAATCGCATTCGAGGCCTTGGATTTCGGATTGCCAGTCGGCCCACCGCGATTGATGCCACGAATTGCACCGAAGTCCCCTGCCGGTCATGTTGGCCAGCCATCGCCGGTAAGAATCTCACCGAGGCACCCGATCTGAAACGCTACTTTGGCTGTTAGCGTCATATTTACCTTTGCTAGCCGGTCTCCCCGTTACGTCTGATTTCTCTCCAACTGCGGTGAGGTCATCGTCAAAAGGTCCGCCCAAACGTCGTCGCCTCGAATCTATGAAGAACCTACAAATCCCGTCAGCTTCCGCTATCGTTTACGTCGGCGTCAGTTAAATGCTGACTCGAACATCCGGGGGAAAGGGCCACGCGATGAGTAGCACGTTCGGAACCGTTAAGAAATTTGCGGGCTTAGTTGGGATGGCGGCAGCGGCCACAGGGGTAGCTTTGGGCGTCGCCACGGGCACGGGCGCAGCGGATGCGACGTACCCCCAAACCCCTCAGACTAATACGTTCACCATTCCGCCCCCGAAGTTTACGATCACGCCAGGGACCAAGACGTTCACCATTCCGCCCCCGAAGTTTACGATCACCCCAGGGACCAAGACGATCACCATTCCACGCCCGACGGCGTAGAGAGGCGCTTTCGCAGCGGTCTTGACCGGGCCCCTAGAGAACAGTTCGAATTCCGACCGCAGAAAAGGTCTTTCGACTCCGTTCCACAACGTCCAGCCCGATTAGCGTCGGGCGCATGAGCGACACGACGTTGGAAGTTGTGACATGGGACCCGGAGGACCACATCGACCTACCGGGATTCGCGCACGGCCTCACCCGATACGGCGGTCACTGCGTGAAATCGTGTTGAGCGAGAAGCCCGACATCAACTGCTTCACCCTGGATCTGCGGGTGTCGTCGGAGAGCCCTGCTCCACATCCGCAGTGACACGCGCCCGCGCCAACAGCAGCACGCTGACCACCAATACCCAGATCGGGAACGCCAGTGTCAGCCACATCGTGATGTCGCTGGTGACCAAAAGCCCAACCGCGGCAAGGTAAGTCAGCGCGACGAGCCAGCGCGGCATGAGCCCCGTCTTGAGCCAGATGGTGGCCAACGAGATCATGAACACCGCTGCCATCCGCAGCGCGTAGGTCTTCGATACGGCCAGCAACATCATCTGCCCGAATGTGGCGACATCGGGATCGCCCGCCGCGTGGCTGCGCTCCAGCCCCGCTCCCACCCCGGCTGCAACAAACATCATCGCCAGGAACAGCAGACCGCTGCCGATGAAAACTGTCGAGAAGAACTTGTCCTCATAGCGGCCGAGCCCATCGCGCACCACTCCCATGAACCACAAGAACGCGATGCCGGCGAACGGCATGATGGTCGCGGCAATCTGGAGATTCGTGCTGCCCGCCGTGAGCCACTGCGCGCCCGGCTGCTCGCCCTCCGGCAGCGCGAGGCGGATGAGCACGAGCGCCGTGCCGAACAGCACCGCGAACAGCACACCGGCCACCGCCGCCGCTCGCGGCGTGGACAGCCTGTTCGTTTGACGTTCCGCCACGCCGTCATGGTGTCACCCATGCGGTCGAAACTGCGGTGAGATCGCGAATTTGAGCGTCAACGCGATCTGGCCGCAGTCTCGCGGATGAACCGGCTAGGGCTGGCCGGGCAGCAGCCGGATCATCAGGCCGTTGGCCTCTGCGAGCACGTTCGCGTCAGGATCGCGCAGCTCCGCGTTCACAAACGCCTTGCGGTCCTCTGCCTCTCGCACCCAGCCGCGTGCGATCAAGGGCGTGTCGATCGGCGTCACCTTGCGGTAGTCGACGTGCAGGAAGGCCGTCCGGCTGATCGGTCGCCCGGCCGCGTGGATGACCATGCCGAACACCGAGTCGAACAGCAATGGCAGCACGCCGCCGTGTACGGCATAGTTTCCGCCGACCGAGAACCGGCTGAACTGCACGCTCAATTCGACGCAGTCGGGCTCGAACTTCACCACCCGGTACGGCGGCATCAGCAGGCTCCCCGCGCCCGGCAACGAGGGGACCCGGTTGGCGGGACCGACGCCTTCTGGCGCCTCGAACGGGCCCAGCAGCTTCACGAGTTCCTCGGCGCGGTCGGCGGCCTGGTCCCAGGTGTCGCTGTCGGGGGCCGCCGACACCGCCAGGTCCTGCGCCTGTCGCATCGCGGTCAGGAACCGCGCGAAACCCGGACCGGGCTCGGCGGCTTTGAAATTCGGAAACCCGCCGTGTTTGTCGTATTCGGGGTCGAGCAGATGCGGATCGTCGGTCACGCGCGGTGTCCTCGGCTCTTCGCGCAAGCGCTCATCGCACCGCCAGGATATCGCGACGCACGATCGTCTGATCGCGTCCCGGCCCGACACCGATGCACGAAACATGAGCCCCGGCAAGCTCTTCCAGCCGCAGCACATAGTCGCGGGCCTTGGCAGGGAGGTCGTCGAACTCACGGGCGTCGGAGATGTCCTCCCACCAGCCGGGCAGTTCTTCGTAAATCGGCTCCGCGCGCGCGATATCGCTCTGGGTCATCGGCATATCGTCGACGCGCTTGCCGTCGACTCGATACCCGATGCAGACCGGCACCGTCTCCAGGCTGGACAGCACGTCGAGCTTGGTCAGGAAGTAGTCGGTGATGCCGTTGACGCGCGTTGCGTAGCGGGCGATGACGGCGTCGAACCATCCGCAGCGGCGGCGTCGCCCCGTCGTCACCCCGAACTCGCCACCCGTCTTCGACAGGTACTCGCCGTTCGCATCGAACAACTCGGTGGGGAACGGACCCGAACCCACACGGGTGGTGTACGCCTTGAGGATGCCCAGGACCGTCGTGATGCGCGTCGGCCCGATACCCGAACCGACGGCGGCGCCGCCCGCGGTCGGATTCGACGACGTGACAAAGGGATACGTGCCGTGGTCGACGTCCAGCAGCGTGCCCTGCGAGCCTTCCAACAGCACCGTCTCACCCTTTTCGAGTGCGGCGTTGAGCAGGTAGCGGGCATCGGCGATGCGGTGCTTGAACCCCTCGGCCTGAGCCAGCAGCGTGTCGACCACCTCGGCGGCGTCGAGTGCCTTGCGGTTGTAGATCTTGACCAGCACCTGATTCTTGAATTCGAGTGCGCCCTCGACCTTTTCGGCCAGCAGCGTCTCATTGAGCACGTCGGCGACGCGAATGCCGATGCGGGCGATCTTGTCCTGGTAGCACGGGCCGATACCGCGGCCGGTGGTGCCGATCTTCTTGCTGCCCGCGTAGCGCTCGACAACCTTGTCGATCGCCACGTGATACGGCATCAACAGGTGCGCGTCGGCGGAGATCAGCAGCCGCTCGGTGTCGACCCCGCGATCCTCGAGGCCCTTCAGTTCGGTGAGCAAGACACCAGGATCGATGACCACGCCGTTGCCGATGACGTTCGTGACGCCCGGCGTGAGAATCCCCGATGGGATCAGGTGAAGCGCGAAGTTCTCGCCCGTCGGCAGCACCACCGTGTGGCCGGCGTTGTTGCCACCCTGGTAGCGCACGACCCACTGGACGCGGCCACCGAGCAGATCGGTCGCCTTTCCTTTGCCCTCGTCCCCCCATTGGGCACCGATGAGCACGATTGCCGGCATGGCATAGTCTCCCGCTTTATCTGCCTCAAAACTGTGGCAGCCGGTGACCCACCCTATCCCAGCCGACTGCGAGGAGCTTCGTTGACCACCGGCGATGTTGTGGTGTTGCCGTTCGGCGGTCGTCGATTGCCCCGCGCGCTGCGTGATCTGCCACTGATTGGCCTCGACGAGGTCGCCGACTGTCGCAGGGTCGTCGTCGTGGGATCGAACGCCGATCTTGCGGCGGTACTGACCCGGTTGTTGCGGGCGGACCGGCTCGATGTGGAGGTGGGCCTCGTTCGCCGACCGTGGAAGGCGCGCCGGGCCCGCACCGGCGAGGCGCGACGGGTTCCGCTCATCCGAGACGAAACCGGCGCCGTCATCGTCGGCTACGCGGAGTGGACCGGGAATCCACTGCATGGCGAAGCGGTCGTCGACGACACGGTGCTGTTCGACGGCGAGGTAGCTGGGGTGCGCATTGAGCCGACGCGATCCATGCCCGGGTTGCGGGCAAGCGTCCTGGGCGGAGGTCCACGCCGGTGGGTGACCGGCCGCGCCGCGCAGCTCGGCACCGACGCCGCAAGTGTGGTGCGCGACGGTATACCTGCACCGAGGCCGGTCCGGCGGTCGACGTTCTATCGGCACACCGAGGGTTGGCTGCAAGTCGGCTAACGTCGAATCGTGACCATTCGCCCGCTGCACCAGTCGGTGCGGCCCAGCCCGATCTTCCTCGCGATCGTGGGGCTCACAGTCGCCGGCGCGGTGCTCGCGTGGCTCGCCGCCGACGTCAAACGGCCGCTGGCCTACGTCGGGGTGTTCACGTTCGTGATTGCCGGGTTTCTGGTGTCACTATGCCTGCACGAGTTCGCTCACGCGTATACCGCGTGGCGCTTCGGCGACCGTGACGTCGAGGTGCGCGGCTACCTCACACTGAACCCGCTGAAGTATTCGCACCCGTTGCTGTCGCTCGGGCTCCCTGCGCTGTTCATCGCGCTGGGCGGCATCGGCCTGCCAGGAGGTGCGGTGTATGTCCGCACATCGTGGATGACGAAGCGGCAGAAGACCCTTGTCAGCCTGGCCGGGCCCGCCACGAATCTCGTGTTCGCGATCGTCGTGCTCGTGGTGACCCACCTGTTCTGGGACCGCGACCACCTCGTGTTCTGGGCCGCCATGGCGTTCCTGGGCTTCCTGCAGGTGACCGCGTTCGTGCTCAACATGCTGCCCGTCCCTGGCCTCGACGGCTACAGCGCGCTCGAGCCGCACCTGAGCCCCCAGATGCAGCGCATGCTTCAGCCGGCCAAGCAGTGGGCGTTCTTCGTCCTGCTGCTTCTGCTGTTCACCCCGCAGGTCAACCGCTGGTTCTTCGGGGTGGTGTTGTGGTTCTTCGACTCCTCCGGCGTGCCCCAAGGGTTGATCTGGCGTGGCATGGACCTCACCCGGTTCTGGTCCGCCTGGTTCTGACGGCAGCCTTGCGACATATGCGCCTTTACGCATAGATTGCGGGGTATGGGCGCCGGACACGATCACAGCAACGCCGACACCCGTGTCAGCCGGATGCTCATCGCCGCCGCGATCTTGACCGCGTTCTTCGCCCTCGAGCTGACGACAGCGCTGCTGATCAATTCGATTGCACTGCTTGCCGACGCGGGGCACATGCTCACCGACCTGGTCGCCATGTTCATGGGCCTGACCGCAGTGCTGCTCGCCCGCCACGGCAGCGCGTCGCCTGCGCGCACGTACGGCTGGCACCGCGCCGAGGTGTTCACCGCCGTCGCGAACGCGGTGCTGCTGCTCGGTGTCGCCGTGTTCATCCTCTACGAGGCCTTCGAACGCCTGGGTCACGCACCCGACATTCCCGGTGTGCCGATGATCGTCGTTGCGTTGGCCGGGCTGGCGGCCAACGCCGTCGTCGTGCTGCTGCTGCGGTCGCACTCCAAGGAGAGCCTGGCCGTCAAGGGCGCCTACATGGAGGTCGTCGCCGACACTGTCGGCAGCATCGGCGTGCTGATCGCCGGCATCGTCACCGTGACGACGCGGTGGCCCTACGCCGACGTGGTGGTCGCCGTGTTCGTGGCGCTCTGGGTGCTGCCCCGAGCCATCTCGCTGGCTCGTGCCGCACTGCGGATCCTGTCGGAGTCGTCGCCGACCCACATCGACGTCGAGGAACTGCGCTCCGCGCTGTGCGGCGTCGACGGCGTGACCGAGGTGCACGACCTGCACGTGTGGACACTCGTGCCGGGCAAGGACATGGTGACAGCGCACCTGACCAGCACGCGGAACTCGGCGCTGGTGCTCGACGACGCCCGCGCGGTGCTGACGGCGCGCGGGCTGGAGCATGCGACGGTTCAGGTGGAGCCGCCGGATGCCGCCGCCGACTGCGAATGCGAAGCGGAGTAGTCAGGCGAGACCAAGTTCGGACCGCGCCGCCGGATCGCAGTCGTCGAGCAGATCCAGGCAGCGCTGATACTCGTCGTTCTCGCCGATGGCGTCGGCGGCCCGCGCCAGTGCGGCCACACAGCGCAGGAACCCGCGGTTGGGCTCGTGGCTATAGGGGACCGGGCCAAAGCCCTTCCATCCGTTGCGGCGCAACTTATCCAGGCCGCGGTGATAGCCGGTGCGGGCGTACGCGTACGCGGTGATGGCCTTGTCGTCGACGAGCGCCTCCTCCGCGAGTTCGGCCCACGCCACCGATGCCGAGGGATGTGCGGCGGCGACGATGGCGGGATTTTCGGAGGCGGCGAGTTCGGCCTCTGCCGCACTGTCGGCTGGCAGTAGTACCGGATCCGGTCCGAGGAGATCTCCCATGCGCGTCATGGCTTCATTGTGCCGTTAAGCTGCACCGGTAGTTCGTACAGGGAGGAATCGCAGCAGGGATGTCGAACCCACCAGGGCCTCACCAACCGGATGAAGCCGCCGAAGCGGCAGACGATACCCAGCAGGCCGAAGCCGTGACCGACCCACAGCACGAGCCCGCTACCGAGATCCTGTTGTCGCCAGAGGCCGAGGCACAACTACCTGCCGAAGAGACGAACCAGCCCCCTGAGCGCCGGTTCACCGCGCCGTCAGGATTCGACGCGGGCTCGACTCAGAAGATCGACACCCCGGCCGACCCTGCCACCGAGGTGATGATGCCGGTGCCAGCCGAGTCGATGGCGCAGCAGAGAACGGTTGCGCCGCAACATATTCCGCCGCGCACGGAAGCTGGTAAGCCGCCGCGCAATCGTCGCAGCTGGGGGTGGGTGGTGGCGTTGCTGTTGGTCATCGCCGCGTTGGTGGCCGTCGCGATTCTCGGCACGCTGTTATTGACCCGCGGCTCAAAGCCGAAGGTGTCGCAGGAGGACCAGGTCCGCTCGACGATCGGGAACTTCGACGTCGCGGTCCAGAAGGGCGACCTGGCCACGTTGCGCAGCATCACCTGCGGCACCACGCGCGACAGCTACGTCAACTACGACGAGCGGGCGTGGACCGAAACCCATTCCCGGGTCGCTGCGGCCAAGCAGTATCCGGTGGTAGCCAGCATCGATCAGGTGGTGGTCAACGGCGACCACGCGGAGGCCAACGTCACCACGTTCATGGCCTATGCGCCGCAGACCCGTTCGACGCGCAGCTTCGACCTGCAGTTCCGCGACGACCAGTGGAAGATCTGCCAAGCGCCCGACGGTTAGGGTTGCTGCGACATTGCGATGCAGGTGCCGAGATGTTGCTGATTGCACGGGATGCCGTTTATGGTCGCGAACTGGCCCGGCAGATTCGTCGTGACGGCGCCGGTTTGCGGAACCGTGAGAGCGGGCGGAGGGGCACCGCCCTGACCCTGGGTGCACACCCCGGGGAACCGCGTCGGCACGGTGCCGTAGGGGCAGCCGTCGGCCGCGGCCGGTGAGGCGACGGCGACCGACCCCATCACCGTCGCGAAAGTGCAACAGACGAGCAAAATTCCACGCTTCACCGGTCGAACTCTAGTCGGGCCAGCTTGCGACTTCCTGAACGGGCTCAGCCCGCGGACACGCTCCGGCCCGCGCTGTGCAGGTCGTTGCACGCCTCGACGACGCGCTCGCTCATGGATGCCTCGGCCTTCTTCAGGTAGCTGCGCGGGTCGTAGACCTTCTTGTTGCCGACCTCGCCGTCGACCTTGAGCACGCCGTCGTAGTTCGTGAACATGTGCCCGGCGAGCGGACGGGTGAACGCGTATTGGGTGTCGGTGTCGACATTCATCTTCACCACGCCGAACTTGAGCGAGTCTTCGATCTCGGACTTCAGCGAGCCCGACCCGCCGTGGAACACGAAGTCGAAAGGCTTTGCGCCCTCGGTCAATCCGAGCTTGGCCGCGGCGACCTGCTGGCCCTGCTCGAGGACGTCGGGGCGCAGCTTGACGTTGCCCGGCTTGTAGACGCCGTGCACGTTGCCGAACGTCGCTGCCAGCAGGTACCTGCCGTGCTCGCCCGCCCCGAGCGCGTCGATGGTCTTCTCGAAGTCCTCCGGGGTGGTGTAGAGCTTGTCGTTGATCTCATGGGCAACGCCGTCTTCCTCGCCGCCGACCACGCCGATCTCGATCTCGAGGATGATCTTGGCGGCCGCGGCCTCCTTGAGTAGCTCGCGGGCGATGTCGAGGTTCTCGTCGATCGGCACCGCCGACCCGTCCCACATGTGCGACTGGAACAGCGGATTGCGACCATCGGCGACCCGCTTCTGCGAGACCGCCAGCAGCGGCTTGACATAGCTGTCCAGCTTGTCCTTCGGGCAGTGGTCGGTGTGCAGCGCAACGGTGATCGGGTACTTGTCGGCGACGACGTGGGCGAATTCCGCCAGTGCGACCGCGCCGGTCACCATGTCCTTGACGCCAAGGCCTGAACCGAATTCCGCGCCGCCGGTGGAGAACTGGATAATCCCGTCGCTGCCCGCGTCGGCGAAGCCCTTGAGCGCGGCGTTGATGCTTTCCGAGCCCACACAGTTGATCGCCGGGAACGCGAACGAGTGCTCCTTGGCTCGACCCAGCATCTCTGCATAGACCTCGGGCGTGGCGATGGGCATTTGGCGTTCCTCTCGGCTGATCGCTGTTTGATGCAGTATCTCAAGAACGATGTGAGCTCACATGGTCAGGACCATCCGATAGCGCGCGCGGCCCTCGTCCATCGCCGCGTACGCCTCGGCGGCCTCCGCCAATGGCTTCTCCTGGATACGCGCCCGCACGCCGGACAGCACGGCGAAGTGCATCGTCTCCTCCACGTCCCGTGACGTGCCGGACGGGTGACCGACCACGGAGAGCCCGCCGTTGATCAGTTGGGCGGGCGCGATCGGCAACGGGTCGAAGGTGACGCCGACGGTGACCAGCTCGCCTTCCGGCCCGAGACCGCCGACGGTCTGCGCCATCGCGGCCGAGTTGGCCGCCGTGGCCAGCACCACCGACGCGCCGCCCAGCGCCTGCAACGCTGCGGCGACGTCACCGGCGGTCGAGTCGATGTAGTGGTGGGCGCCCAGTTCGCGGGCGTCCGCCTCCTTGCCAGCACCGCGGGCGATCGCGATCGTCTCGAATCCCATCGCCCGCGCCCACTGCACGCCGAGGTGGCCAAGCCCGCCGATGCCCAGCACCGCGACCCGGTCTCCTGCGACGGCCTTGGTCCTGCGCAGCGCGTTGTACGTAGTCACCCCGGCGCAGCCCATCGGGGCAGCCTCGGCGAACGACAGTTCCTCGGGGATGCGGGCCAGCGCGGTCGACGGCGCGGTCACCGATTCTGCGTAGCCGCCGGGATAGTGCCAGCTGGGCACCTGCATGTTCTCGCACTGCATGAACTGCCCCCTGCGGCACGGGATGCACCGGTTGCAGTTGCCGCCGAACCAGCCCACCGCTACCCGGTCGCCGACCGCGAAGTCCTCGACACCGTCGCCCAGTTCGGCAATTGTTCCGGCGATCTCGTGCCCGAGCGTCAGCGGCCACGTCATGTTCGGAAAACCACCGCTGACGAAACCATGGTCGGTGCCGCACACGCCACAGGCGGCGACCGCGATGCGTACCTGTCCCGGGCCTGGCGGTGCGGTCTCGACGTCGACGATCTCTAGCGGTGCCTGCGCGGACGCGACGTGAACGGCTTTGTGGGTGGACATGTAGCGACCCTAGCCACGAGGTCACCGTTTAGCTCCGCTTCAGCGGCCGACGGTAGGTTTGGGCGTCATGACGAGCACCACCCTCGCACTCATGCCCGATTTCCTGGATCCGATCAAGCTCATCGGGTATTTCGGGACCTGGGCCCTGGTCGGCCTGCTGGTCGTGATCTTCATCGAGTCGGGCGTGCTGTTCCCTGTCCTGCCCGGCGACACATTGCTGTTCGTTGCCGGCATGCTCGCCGCAGGCACGGCCGCCGCGGGGCAGGCCAGCTTCCAGCTGTGGCAGTTGCTGGTCTTCATCCCGATCGCCGCCGTCCTCGGCGGACAGGTCGGATACTTCATCGGTCGGTACGTGGGTACCGCGATGTTCAAGCCGGGCGCACGCTTCCTCAAGCAGCAGTATCTCGACGAGGCCCACGCATTCTTCGAGCAGCGCGGCCCGTTCGCCATCGTGCTCGCCCGGTTCGTGCCCATCGTGCGCACCATCGCCCCCATCACCGCGGGCGCCGCCCGGATGAGCTATCCGGTGTTCACCCTCTTCAACGTCATCGGCGCTGTGGCGTGGGGCATCGGCCTGACGTTGCTCGGATATTGGCTGGGCCAGTTCGAGGTCATCCAGAAGCTGATCGAACCGATTTTCATCCTCATCGCGGTGGCTTCGGTCAGCCCGATGATCTACGAGTGGTACCGGCGGCGCCGCGCAGCCAAGAAGGCCGGCGGCAAGACGCCGACCGAACCCGCGCCCGAAGCCTAGGTGCGGCCCGCTTCCAGCGCGCGGATCAGGCTGGCGGAATCCCACGGACCCTTGTGCCGCTTGCCGTTGACGAAGAACGTCGGCGTGGAGTTGAGGTCCATCAACTCGGCGTCCTGCGCATCGTCCTGCACCCGGTGCAACACCTTCGACGGGTCGATCCGGACGTCATGGTCGAACTGTTCGAGGTCGAGCCCGATCGCGTTGGCGTAGCGATAGATATCCGACCACTCCAAATCGTCCTGGTGCGCGAAAAGCATCTTCCCCATCTCGAAGTACTTGCCCTGCAGCCCCGCAGCCTCTGCCGCCCTTGCAGCGTCGAACGCCCGCGGGTGTACCCGCTCCAGCGGCAGATGGCGCCACACGTACCGCAGATCCTCGCCGAAGTGCTCGACCACCTCATCGATGGCCCCGGTGGCGCGACTGCAGAACGGGCACTCGTAATCGCCGTACTCCACCAGGGTCAGAGATGCGTCGGGATCTCCGCGGAGATGGTCGCGGTCGGGGTCGACGGGCCGGATCAGCTTGAGCCCCACCGGTTCCGGCGGGCTGACCCAATCGATGATCCGGAAGATCGCCCACCCCGCGCCGAAGGCGATGACCGAGGCCAGCAGGACGCCGATACGCGCCTGGTCTTGCCGTGCCGGATCGCTGATCGCGATGTCGACGATGAAAAGCGAGATGGTGAAACCGATTCCGGACAGTGCTGCACCACCTGCCACTCTGCGCAGCGTCCCGCCTGGCGCCAGCTGCCCGAGCCCCGTGCGCCGCATGAACCATGTCGCACCGGTAATGCCGATGAACTTTCCGATCACCAGGCCCGCGACGATGCCCCACGTCAGCGGCGACCGCAGCGCGGCCGTCACGCTGCCCGCGTCGAGCCGCACCCCGGCGTTGGCCAACGCGAACAGCGGCAGCACCACGAACGACACGTAGGGCCCGACCTCGGTCTGCAGCCGCTCGTTGATCGAAATCGACTCCCGCAGACCGCGGGTGGCGGCGCGGGCGTACTGCGAGTTGGGTGACTGGCGGAAGGCGCGGATCATGTCGACGGTCTGCTCGACCTGCTGTCGGTCGGGTGTGAAGACGGGAATCAGCACCGCGACCGCGACTCCGGCGAGCGTGGGGTGGACGCCGGACATCGACAGCGCGATCCACAGCGCAACTGCGAGCACCGCATAGGCCGGTCCGCGCACCGCGGGCAGGAACCGCACCAACGCGAGCGCGACGATCAGAGCCACTGAGAAGACCAGTGGAACGACCTGGATGCGATCGGAATAGAACAGCGCGATGACGCCCAGCGCGCCGATATCGTCGACCACCGCCAAGGTGAGCAGGAAGATCCGCAGCCGGGCAGGGTATTTGGGCCTGATGAACGCCAGCGCACCGATGAGGAATGCGGTATCTGTGGATATCACCACTCCCCATGCCTGCGCGTTCTCCCCCGACGGGTTGAACAGCAGGAAGATGACGGCAGGCACGGTGAGGCCGGCGATCGCGGCGACAACCGGTACGGCGGCCCTTGCCCGATCGGTGAGCTCGCCGATGGCGAACTCACTGGTGACTTCGAGGCCGACGATGAAGAAGAAGAACGTCATCAGGCCGTCGTTGATCAGATGCTTGACCGTCAGTTCGGCGGTCTGAGCACCGATCGTGAAGCCGACGTGGGTGTCCAGCAGCGCCCAATACGTCTGCGCCCACGGCGAATTGGCCCACAGGATCGCGGCCAGCGTGAACCCGAGCAGCAATGCGGCCGCGGTGTTCTCCTTGGTGCCGGGTGCCTTGGGGTCGCGGCTGAACCGGCTCGGCAGCAGGCGAACGATCCGCGGAAGGGGCTCGGCAGTCACTCGTCGGCAACTATGTGGGCGGCCTCCATCAGCATCCAGCCCGAAAGCTGCACGGACAGGTCGCGCTCCGGGATCTCGGAGGCGTTGACGGCCCCCTCGACGAATTCGGCCGACTTCCCACCAGCCGAGGGCATCTCGGCCGTCCGTTCCCAAGACGGTCCGAACAGCGGTAGGTCGTCGACGCTCTGACGGTTGTCCCACGCCGCCTGCGCGGACTTCAGCACCAGCGCGCGCGCGATGTCACGCGCCTCGGTGTCGTCGCCTGAGTCACCGGGCAGCGTGGTGACGACCAGCGCCAGGTAACGCGCCAGGATGCCGTTGAACAGACCGCCGTCGCCGCCGCCCGCGCCCTTGATGATGCCGTCTGGCGCCATGTTGTCGCGCACGGCGGCGACCAGCCGGTGTACTCGCGTGGCGTGCTCGGGGTCCTTGGTGCGAGCCGCCAACTCGACGTCCAGCCCGATGACGACGCCCTGGCAGTACGTGTACTGCGCGCGCACGAGAGACCCGGCCTTGATGCCGTCGAACACCAGGTGGCTCTCCGGGTCGATGAGGGTTTCATCGATCCAGTCGGACATCTGCTGGGCGCGCCGCAGCCGGTCGCCGTAGCGGGCCAGGAAAATCCCCGCCGGCCCGTTTGCCGGTGCGTTGAAGAACTGGTCCTGTTTGCGCCACGGGATGCCGCCGCCGTCCTCGGGCACCCACGCGTTGACGAACTGTTCTGACAGCTTCTTGAGCGCCTTCGGGCGCTCGACCCCGGCCAGCCGCCCGGCCCGCTCGAGCGCGAGCGCCAGCCATGCCATGTCGTCGTAATAGCTGTTGACCCAGGACAGGTTGTTGCGCAGCCGATGTGACCGGATCTGGCGGGTGATCTTGGTGATCCGGTCGGGTTGCGGGTCACGCACCTGCGCGTCGACCAGGCAGTCCAGCAGGTGCGCCTGCCACCAGTAGTGCCACGTGCGGAACTCGGCGTCGTGGCGCGTCGGCGGCCACGACACCACACCGAGTTGCGTGCCCGGAAGTTTCCAGATGCGTTTCAGATGTCGCTTGGCGACGGCGGCTTCGGCACTGGCTGCGCGGTTGGCCCATACCTGATCCATGCCGTCGATCCTGCCCTACCAGGCGTGGTCGAGGTTGCTATGTTGGGCGATCCAGGCGTGCATGGCGATGCCTGCCGCGACGGCGGCGTTGATGCTGCGGGTGGACCCGAACTGGGCGATCGACACAGTGAGGGCGGCGCCGGCCTTCGCGTCGTCGGTGATGCCCGGCCCCTCCTGGCCGAAGACCAGCAGGCAATCCCGCGGCAGTGTCGTGTGTTCGAGTCGCACCGCCCCCGGCACGTTGTCGACGGCGATGACGGTCAACCCGGCATCAGCGGCGAAGCTCAGCAGTTCGGCGGTGGCCTCGTGGTGGCACAGGCGTTGATAGCGGTCGGTCACCATGGCGCCGCGACGGTTCCAGCGGCGTCGCCCGACGATGTGTACGGTGTCGACGGCGAACGCGTTGGCGGTACGCACCACGGCGCCGATGTTCGCGTCGTTGCCGAAATTCTCGATCGCGATGTGCAGCGGATGCCTGCGCCCGTCGATGTCGGCGATGATCGCTTCACGCGTCCAGTACCGATATGCGTCAACGACGTTGCGGGTGTCTCCGTCACGCAACAGCGCGGGGTCGTATCGCGGATCGTCGGGCCACGGACCTTCCCACGGCCCCACGCCGGGAGTCTGGCCCCATTCGGTGGGTCCCTCTTCAGTCATGGGTCGTCCACAATCCGGCGTGGGTGCCCACCATCGACACCGTCGCATAGAGCAACGCCGCATTGATCTCACCCTGCGTGCACAGCGACGCGCGGACCTGAACGGCGTCGCGCAATGCGTCGGGCAACACGAGCACCGAGGCGCCGTAGACGTCGCAGGCGTGACTGAGTCCAGGGGCAGGCAGCGTCGGGGCCGCCAGCACCATCATGGGGCCGCCACGGCGGGCCGAGTCGTCGCGGTATCGCGATGCGAGACCGTTGATTTCGAGCCCGAGCAGCATGTAGCCGTTGCCGGAGAACGCCGCCGGATCGCCCATCGCCGACGGGTCGAGCTGCGCGCCGTCGGCACGAAAGGCGTCAACACTCGTCGTCTTGAGCACCAGCCCGGTGTCGTTCTCGTTCGTCGGCAGCACGCCGACGGGGAACGCAGCGGGGTACGCCGCGGCGGTGTCGGGGATCCGGTCGCGCGGCGAGTACACGTAGACGCCCCGCACCTGGGACTGGTCGCGCTGCGGCCCCAGACATACCGTGCCGGTGAGCCGGTCCGGGGAAGGGGCCGACAATGGTTGCAGCGCAAGGCTTGTCACGTCCTTGCAGCCGCCGAGGGCGTTGGCCTCGATCGGATGTGCCAGCGCGCCGTAGAGCCCGAAGCGGATGTCCTCGGGTTTGGCGCGCGGGCCGTCCTTCTGCGATGGGGAGGCGTCCACGTCGACAAGGACATAGTCGGCGTCGATCCGCAGATTCGTCACCGAGATGTTCCAGCCCAGGACAGACAGCGATTCGCCGATCGCCGCGGGTTGTGTGGAGTATGGATGGACGCGGCCGTCGTCACCGGAGCACGCCGAGGCAACCATGACGATCGCCCCCAGCACGGCGATCAGTGCACGCAGCGACATCTAGGTCCGGCTCAGGTTCTATTCCGGCCGCGGGCCACAGCTTTCGTCATGGCGCGCATCAG
The DNA here is from genome assembly GCA_021154745.1 of Mycobacterium sp. Lineage (GTDB taxonomy): Bacteria > Actinomycetota > Actinomycetes > Mycobacteriales > Mycobacteriaceae > Mycobacterium. The sequence goes on along the minus strand of JAJKIB010000217.1, from coordinate 4,234 downwards.
GTTTCGCGGTACCACCCGTCCGCCGGTGGTGAGCGCCTTGTACTGCAGGCCCGGGATTATGACCACTTTGCCCTTGGCGACGTCGGCCATGCATCGGCGCACCACGTCGTCGACCTCGAGCCAGAGGAACGACGGGGTCTTCGCCATATCGATGCCCGCGCGCGCGTGAAACTGGGTGTGCACGAAGCCCGGGCACAGCGCGTGCACGCCGACACCGGTGTCGGTGAGACCGTTGGCCAACCCTTCGGAGAACGCAATCACCCACGCCTTGGACGCCGAGTACGTCGACCCGCGGCCGGGCAGCAACCCCGCCACGCTGGCGACGTTGATCACCGTGCCCTCGTGGGCGGCCAGCATGGGAGGCAGCGCGGCGTGCGTCAGCTGCATCACCGCGGTGACGTTGACGTCGAGCTGGGACTGCAGCAGCGCCAGGTCGGCGGTCCAGAATTCGCCGGACGTACCAAATCCCGCGTTGTTCACCAGAACCCGCACTCCGGCGGCCAGTCGATCGGCAACCTTCGCGCGGTCGGCTTCGGCGGCCAAGTCGGCGACGAGAACTTCAACTCCGGCGCCGGCCTCGTCATGCAGTTCGGCGGCGAGGCACTCCAGCCGGTCGGCGTCGCGGGCGACCAGCACGAGGTCGTAGCCGTCGATGGCGTAGCGGCGGGCGAATCCCGCACCCAGCCCCGACGTCGGTCCAGTGATCAATGCGACGGGGCGTGCCATGCCCTAGAGACTATCCAACTGCGCCAAAGCCGCCGAAACTGCTCACAGATCGCGCAAACGGAGCGCGGGGACTTAGCGCTGGTAGTGCGGGGACTGCCGCCCGTTACGCGACGGCGGCGGCGTGCGGCGCACGCCTTCGGCGCGGCCGGCCTCGGGGCGCGGTTGTGCGTAGCGGCCGGCTTCGGGGCGGGACGGCGGGACATCGGCGCGGCCCGGCGGCGCCTCGGAGCGGGAAGGCGCAGGCGTGAGCGGGCGGCTCGGCGAGCCACTGCGGCGCGCGACGGGCTGGCCCGTGATGGCCTGTGGGATCGGCGGCAGCACGCGCAGGAGGTCGTTGAACTGGCGCACGGTGCGCAGGCCTTCGTCCCATTGCGCGCGGGTGCTGGTGACCGGCATAGACACCAGCGTCCAGTTCTGCTCGTTCCACATGATTTCGGCGCAGTCGGGCGCCGTGTGGGCGAACGTCACCATCCGACGATCGCAGGCGCGCCGCGCAGCGTCGAGGTTGGTGGAATACACCATGCGTGGGCCGATCGCGCCGAGCAGCCAGATATCGTTCTCCCGCGGCTCCTTGATGCCCTTGATCCGCAGGTCGACGACGACGTTGGTGCCGACCTTGCGGTGCAGCGCGATGACGGTCGCGACGTCTTCGAGGTCGAAGATGAACACGGCCTCGCCGCGGATCTGCCCGAGTACGACGTTCTTGGCGGTGATGTCGCCGACGGTCGACATCACGCCGCGCTTCCAGCGCTTGAGAATGTCAGCCGATTCGTGCTCATAGTCGAAGCCGTGCGACTTCGCCCAGGACTTGCGGCGACGGCCGAGTCCGCGTCGACGGTCGATGTCGACGTACAGCAATACCGCCGCACCCACAAAACAGAGTGCGGACAGCGTGAACCAAAGCGGGACCATTGCCTCAAGCCTATCTGCTGAGGATGGTTATTCCCGAACTCAAGCGGATCACAACCCCGTATCAGCGCGAGGAGACGCAAACGGCCCCGACGCCGGGCGTGAGGGGACCTTTGCGTCTTCTCGCGACGAACTAGCCCAGAACCAGGGAGTCGCCGTCCGGGCTGACGTTGACCGGCACCACGTCGCCGTCGTGCACGTCGCCTGCCAACAGCATCTTGGCCAACTGGTCGCCGATGGCCTGCTGAATCAGCCGACGCAGCGGACGGGCGCCGTACTGCGGGTCGAAACCACGCTGGGCAAGCCACCTCTTGGCGGGCAGCGACACCTCGAGGGTGAGCCTGCGCTGCGATAACCGCTTGGCCAGCTGCTCCAGCTGGATGTCGACGATCTGTACCAGCTCCTCCGGGTTGAGCCCGTCGAAGACGATCACGTCGTCGAGCCGGTTGATGAACTCGGGCTTGAACGCCGAGCGCACCGCGGCCATCACCTGCTCCTCGGTGCCGCCCGACCCCAGGTTTGACGTCAGGATCAGGATCGTGTTGCGGAAGTCGACTGTGCGGCCCTGACCATCGGTCAGCCGGCCTTCGTCGAGCACAGCCAGCAGCACGTCGAACACGTCCGGGTGGGCCTTCTCGATCTCGTCGAACAGGATCACCGTGTACGGACGCCGTCGGACCGCCTCGGTCAACTGACCGCCCTGGTCGTAACCGATGTAGCCGGGAGGCGCACCGACGAGCCGAGCCACCGAGTGCTTCTCGCCGTACTCGCTCATGTCGATGCGGACCATCGCGCGTTCGTCGTCGAACAGGAACTCCGCCAGCGCCTTGGCCAGCTCGGTCTTACCGACGCCGGTCGGGCCGAGGAACATGAACGACCCGGTCGGCCGGTTGGGGTCGGCGACTCCGGCCCTGCTGCGGCGCACCGCGTCGGACACCGCCTGGACGGCCTTCTTCTGGCCGACGACGCGCTTGCCCAGCTCGTCTTCCATCCGCAGCAGCTTGGCCGTCTCGCCCTCGAGCATCCGGCCCGCGGGGATGCCGGTCCACGCCGACACCACGTCGGCGACGTCGTCGGGCCCGACCTCCTCCTTGAGCATGACGTCTTCTCGCGCTTCGGCCTGGGGCAGCGCCGAGTCGAGCTTCTTCTCGACCTCGGGAATGCGGCCGTAACGCAGTTCCGCCGTCTTCTCCAGGTTGCCGTCGCGTTCGGCCCGGTCGGCCTCGCCCCGCAGCTGCTCGAGCTGCTCCTTGAGCTCGCGGACCACGTCGATGGCGCTCTTCTCGTTCTGCCAACGAGTTGTCAGCTCCGCGAGCTTTTCTTTCTGGTCGGCGAGCTCCGCGCGCAGCTTCTCCAGCCGTTCCTTGCTGGCCGCGTCCTCTTCTTTGGCCAGCGCCATCTCCTCGATCTCGAGGCGCCGGACCAGCCGCTCGACCTCGTCGATCTCGACGGGCCGGGAGTCGATTTCCATTCGCAGCCGTGACGCCGCCTCGTCGACCAGGTCGATGGCCTTGTCGGGGAGGAACCGCGCTGTGATGTAGCGGTCGGATAGCGTGGCCGCCGCGACCAGCGCGGAGTCGGTGATCCGCACGCCGTGGTGCACCTCGTAGCGGTCCTTCAGGCCACGCAGAATGCCGACAGTGTCCTCCACCGACGGCTCTCCGACGAACACCTGCTGGAAGCGGCGTTCCAGCGCAGCGTCCTTCTCGATGTGCTTGCGGTACTCGTCGAGCGTGGTGGCGCCGACAAGGCGAAGCTCGCCGCGGGCCAGCATCGGCTTGATCATGTTGCCCGCGTCCATCGAAGACTCGCCGGTCGCGCCTGCGCCCACGATGGTGTGCAACTCGTCGATGAACGTGATGATCTGACCCGCCGAGTTCTTGATGTCGTCGAGCACGGCCTTGAGCCGCTCCTCGAACTCGCCGCGGTACTTGGATCCGGCGACCATCGAACCGAGGTCAAGCGAGATGACCATCTTGTCGCGCAGACTTTCCGGCACGTCGCCGGCGACGATGCGCTGGGCCAGGCCCTCGACGATCGCGGTCTTGCCGACGCCGGGCTCGCCGATCAGCACCGGGTTGTTCTTGGTGCGACGGGAGAGCACCTGCACGACGCGACGAATCTCGTTGTCGCGCCCAATGACTGGGTCAAGCTTGCCTTCGCGGGCACGCTCGGTCAGGTCGGTGGAGTACTTCTCCAGCGCCTGATACGTGGTCTCGGGGTCGGGGCTGGTGACCCGCGCGCTGCCGCGGACCTTGACGAACGCCTCGCGCAGCGCCTGCGGGGAGGCGCCGTGTCCGGTCAGCAGCTTGGCGACGTCCGAGTCGCCGGTGGCCAGGCCGACCATCAGGTGCTCGGTCGAGACGTACTCGTCGTCCATCTCGGTGGCCAGGTTCTGGGCGGCCGTGATCGCGGCCAGCGACGGCGGGCTCAGCTGCGGCTGCGAGGCCGCGCCGCTGGCGCTGGGCAGCCGGTCGAGGAGCCGTTGCGTCTCGGCGCGGATAGTCGCTGGTTCGACGCCGACAGCCTCCAACAGCGGAGCGGCAATGCCATCGTTTTGGGTCAGCAGTGCCATCAACAGGTGGGCGGGCGTGATCTG
>JAJKIB010000216.1 GCA_021154745.1 Mycobacterium sp. | reverse complement strand
TCACGCCGCCGATCATCACGCGTGGCGAGGGCGTCACCATCTGGGACGAAAAGGGCAAGAGCTATATCGACGGTCTCTCAGGGCTTTTCGTGGTTCAGGTCGGCCACGGCCGCAAGGAACTCGCGGAGGCCGCCGCCAAGCAGGCCGAAACGCTGGCCTTCTTCCCGCTGTGGTCCTATGCCACACCAGCAGCGATCGAACTGGCGGAGCGGATCGCCGGCTATGCGCCCGGCGACCTCAACCGGGTGTTCTTCACCACCGGTGGCGGTGAGGCCGTCGAGTCGGCGTGGAAGCTGGCTAAGAACTACTTCAAGCTGACCGGCAAACCCGGTAAGCACAAGGTCATTTCGCGGTCGATCGCCTACCACGGCACGCCACAGGGCGCGCTGGCCATCACCGGCCTGCCTGCGTTCAAGGCGCAGTTCGAGCCACTGACTCCGGGTGGCTTCCGCGCACCGAACACCAACTTCTACCGCGCGCCGGCACACTACGAGCACGACATCAAGGCGTTCGGTCAGTACTGCGCCGATCGCATCGCTGAGGCCATCGAGTTCGAGGGGCCCGACACCGTCGCAGCCGTCTTCCTCGAGCCGGTGCAGAACGCAGGCGGTTGCTTCCCGCCGCCGCCCGGGTACTTCGAGCGGGTCCGCGAGATCTGCGACGAGTACGACGTACTGCTGGTTTCCGACGAGGTGATCTGCGCCTACGGCCGGATCGGATCGATGTTCGCCTGCGATGACTTCGGCTATGTGCCCGACATCATCACGTGCGCAAAGGGTTTGACCTCCGGCTACTCTCCGATCGGCGCGATGATCGCCAGCGACCGGCTGTTCGAGCCGTTCAACGACGGCAAGACGACCTTCGCCCACGGGTACACGTTCGGTGGTCATCCGGTGTCGTCGGCGGTCGCACTGGCCAACCTCGACATCTTCGAGCGCGAGGGCATCAACGACCACGTCAAGGAAACCGCGCCCGCCTTCCGCGCCACGCTGGAGAAGCTCTACGACCTGCCGATCGTCGGTGATGTCCGCGGCGAGGGTTTCTTCTACGGCATCGAACTCGTCAAGGACAAGGCCACCAAGGAGACGTTCAACGACGAGGAGAGCGAGCGGCTGCTGCGCGGCTTCCTGACGCCGGCGCTGTACGAGGCGGGCCTTTACTGCCGCGCCGATGACCGCGGTGACCCAGTCGTGCAGTTGGCACCGCCGCTGATCAGCGGCCAGAAGGAGTTCGACGCCATCTACGAGATCCTGCACGGGGTACTCGCCGAAGCGGGCCGTCTGCTCTAGCTCTCCAGCCGCGAAACGGCGAGACTGGCGGCGTGCCCTCCACTCCTAAACCACCCGTCGATCCTGTCCGCTGGCAACCACCGCCGGTCGACCCGCTGCCCGACTTCCCGCCGGCCGACCTCACCGTCGTCTCGGTGCCCGGAAACGCGCCAGAGGACGTGGTGGTCGACGCCGACGGGAACATCTGGACCGGTGTCGACGACGGGCGCATCGTGCGGATCACTCCGGACGGTCAGACCGCCGTCGTCGGCGACACCGGCGGCCGACCGTTGGGCCTGGCCGTCGCTCGCGACGGGCGGCTGCTGGTGTGCGACAGTCCGCGCGGACTGCTGGCGATGGACACCGGCACCGGCAAGTTCGAGACACTCGTCGAAGAGGTCGATGGCCGCCGCCTGCAATTCTGCTCGAATGTCATCGAAATGCCCGATGGCACAATCTATTTCACCGAGTCGACCAGCGTGTTTTCCTACCAACACTACAAGGGCGCCGCGTTCGAAGCGCGGCCGCGCGGCAGCCTGTTCCGCCGGGATCCCGACGGCACCGTGCTGACCGTCGTTCCCGGTCTGTACTTCGCCAACGGCGTCACACTCACCGGGGACGAGTCGGCGCTGGTGATCGCAGAGACACTGGCGCGTCGGCTGTCGAAGTACTGGCTCACGGGACCGCAGGCCGGGACCGTCACACCGTTGGCGGTCAACCTGCCCGGCATGCCAGACAACTTGTCCACTGGCGCCGAGGGGCGGATCTGGTGCGCCTTGGTCGCGGAGGTCAACAAAGCCGCTGAGTCGCTGGCACCGCGGTCACCGGCGTTGCGCAAGCTGTTGTGGCGGTTGCCGGACAAGCTGCAGCCGGAGATGAAGTCAGAGGTGTGGGCAGTCGCCTTCGACCCCGACAGCGGTGAGGCGGAAGCCGGCGTCCACATGACGCACCCGTGGTTCGGTCTGGTGACCGGACTGGTCGAAACCGACGGCAGGCTTTGGATGGGCTGCATCGGAGCGCCGGCTGTCGCGTACGTGTCGCTTTAACATCAGCCACACCAGTCACAGCGTGGCTCCGCAGAAATCGGCGCTTGATCGCCTAATCTTCGGACACGATGGCGACCACAGCGATGTTCTCCACGCGGGCCTTTTCCCTGGTCGCGGGGTTGGCGATGCTTGCTGCGCCCGCGCTCATCGGCATGCCCACGGCCGCTGCCGAGCCGAACGCGGCACCCGAGGCCGCCGTCTGCCCGTACAGGGAAGCGACACCACCGGCGGTCGACTCCTCCGAGGTGCCCGAGGCGGGCGATCCGCCGGCTCCGCTGCCAGTGCCCGCCAAGCCACTTGGTGGCGACGCTCTGTCCGGCTGCGGCATCATCACCGCCGCGGGCACGCCACCGGTGCCCGCGGACGTCTCTGCCGAGGCGTGGGTCGTCGCCGACCTGGACAGCGGTGACATCGTCGCCGCGCGGGACCCGCACGGCCGCCACCGGCCGGCCAGCATCATCAAGGTGCTCGTCGCCGTGCAGGCGCTGCGGGAATTGCCGATCCACAAGGTCGTGGCCGGCACGCAGGACGACGCCAACGCCGAGGGCACCAAGGTCGGGGTCGGCGAGAACGGCTTCTATTCGATCAACGACTTGCTGCACGGCCTGCTCATGCATTCCGGCAACGATGCCGCGCATGCGCTGTCGGTCCAGCTCGGCGGGATGGACACCGCGCTGCAGAAGATCAACGACCTGGCTGGCAAGCTCGGCGGCCGCGACACCCGCGCGGCAACGCCGTCGGGCTTGGACGGACCGGGCATGAGCACGTCGGCCTACGACATCGGCTTGTTCTACCGATACGCCTGGCAGAACCCGACTTTCGCCGACATCGTGGCCACCCGCAGCTTCGACTTCCCCGGCCGCGGCGACGTCGGCTACCCGGTGGAGAACGACAACCAGCTGCTCTACAACTACCCCGGCGCGATGGGCGGCAAGACCGGCTACACCGACGACGCGGGTCAAACCTTCGTCGGAGCCGCCAACCATGACGGCCGCCGGCTGATGGCGGTGCTGATGCGCGGCACCCGCGAGCCGATCGCGCCGTGGGAGCAGGCGGCGCACCTGCTCGACTACGGCTTCGCGACGGCTCCTGGCACCAAGGTCGGCACGCTGATCGAACCCGATCCCTCGCTGCTCGCGTCCAAGCCGGAGACCGCGCCCAATCCCACCGCCGCCTCCACACCGCTGCCCGACATCGACGCGATGCCGGTCCGCGTCGGCGTGGGCATCGTCGGGTCGGTGATCGTGTTCGGTCTCATCATGGGTGCGCGGTCGCTGAACCGGCGGCCGCAGCACTAGCGTCTGCGTAGCCGCGAAAAGCTCAGCGCGCCAAGGGCTCCCACTGCAGTTGCGGCCAACGCGCCGCGTACTCCAAGCCCCTCACGCTCCTGCACGCGCATGGTGATCTGGGCCGGCGCGGGCGGCTCGACCGGCGCGTCGGCGAGGTTTTCGGTCGACGTCGCCGCCCACGCCGTCGAGAACAGGATCAGCCGCGCGGTGATGTAGGCGAACACCATCAGGCCCAGTACCGGGCCGAACGTGGCGCCGGCCGGACCCGTTACCACCGATCGCAGGTAGATCGAGCCCACCTGTTTGAAGATCTCGAAGGCCACCGCCGCCAGCAGCGCGGCCCTCATCGCGCTGCGAAAGGTCACCGACTCTCGGGGCAACCGCGCGATGATCCAGATGAACAGCAGCCACGAGATCAATATCGACACCACCAGCGACGTCGCCCGCAGTGCCAGATCGACACCCGGAACATCCTGTAGCCCAAGCCATTCCAGCACATGCTTCATCAGGTCCGAACTGCCCAGCGCAGTCATCGCGATCGTGACGACGATTGCTGCGAACAGGCCCACGATGGCGAGGAGATCGGACAGCTTGGTGCGAACGAACCCGGGTGGATCGTGGCGCATCAGGCCCCACATCTGGCTCAGCGCCTCACGCAGGTTCGCCATCCAGCCCAGCCCGGCCCACGCTGCGGTCGCCAAGCCGATGATGCCGACCGAGGTGCGAGAATCGATCGCCGACTCCATCAGTTGGACGAGCTGCTGGGCGAAGTCGCCGGACACCGTCGTCTTGATCTTGTCCTCGATCTGCGTGAGCAGGTCGGGCTGGTTGGCGAGGATGAAGCCGGCGATCGCGAAGCCGACCATCAGCATCGGGAAGATCGCGAACACCGTGAAGTAGGTGATGCCCGCCGCGTAGAAGTCGCCCTTGCTGTCCTGATAGCGCTCCTGCGCCCGCATCACGTGGTCGAACCAGCCGTACCGCGCCCGCAGGCGATCCAGCACCCCCGGTTTGGCAGGTTCGGTCATGACCAGCCTTCCAGAGCATTACGCGCGTGGCTGCAAGAACCCTAACCGGTCATATACCCGCTGAAGCGTCTTCGCAGACACGTCCCTTGCCCTATCCGCGCCGGCCGCCAGCACCGACTCGAGCTCGAACGGATCGGCGAGCAGTTCGTCGACACGCGCCTTGATCGGCGTGACGAATTCGACGACAGCCTCTGCGGTGTCGGCCTTCAGGTCGCCGTAGCCGCGGCCGGCGTAGCCCTCGACGAGCTTGTCGATGTCGGTCCCGGTGACCGCCGACTGGATGGTCAGCAGGTTCGATACACCGGGCTTGGCGTCGGGGTCGTAACGGACCTCACGCTCGCTGTCGGTGACCGCCGAGCGGATCTTCTTGGCCGAGGCCTTCGGATCATCGAGCAGACTGATCAGTCCCGCCTCGGTGGCTGCCGACTTGCTCATCTTCGACGTCGGGTCCTGCAGGTCGTAGATCTTGGCCGTGGCCTTCTGGATCATCACGTCGGGCACGACGAACGTGTCGGGGAAGCGCGCGTTGAACCGCTGTGCGACGTCGCGGGTCAGCTCCAGGTGCTGGCGTTGGTCCTCACCAACCGGCACCACATCGGTGTCGTAGAGCAACACGTCGGCGGCCATCAGCACCGGATAGGTGAACAGCCCGACGGTGGTGGCTTCGGTGCCTTCCTTCTGCGACTTGTCCTTGAACTGAGTCATCCGCGAGGCCTGGCCGAAGCCGGTGAAACAGCCCAGCACCCAAGTGAGTTCGGTGTGCGCAGGCACATGGCTCTGCACGAAGATCGTGCAGCGCGCCGGGTCGATGCCCATCGCCAGGTACTGCGCGGCGGTCACCAGTGTGCGACGGCGCAGCTGCTCCGGGTCCTGCTGGATCGTGATGGCGTGCAGGTCGACGACGCAGAAGTAGGCGTCGAACTCGTCCTGCAGACCCACCCACTGGCTGATCGCGCCCAACGCGTTGCCTAGGTGCAGCGAATCCGACGTCGGCTGCACGCCAGAGAAAACGACGCGGCGGGATCCAGTGGAGGTGCTCATGATGAGTCAATCTTTTCACACCCATACGAGTGAGTTCGGCGCGGTAACGCCCGCTCAGCGGGCGTACGCGCGCCGAAATCACCGGTATTCGACGGTCACCGGCGCGTGGTCGGACCAGCGCAGCGCGTAGGCCGCGGCGCGCTCCACCCGAGCAGCGCTGGCCCGCGCGGCCAATCCGCGGGTCGCGAGCTGGTAGTCGATCCGCCAGCCGGCGTCATTGTCGAATGCCCTTCCGCGCCACGACCACCACGAGTACGGACCGGCCACATCGGGGTGCAGCACCCGAACCACGTCGACCCAGCCCGCGGCATGCAGCTCGGTGAGCCACTGCCGTTCGGCGGGCAGAAATCCGGACTTCTTGACATTGCCGCGCCAGTTCTTGATGTCGTTCTCGGTGTGCGCGATGTTCCAGTCGCCGCAGACGACCGCGTCGCGATCGGTCAGCGTCGCCATCCGTTGCGCGAGGGCCGCCATGAATCGCTCTTTTTCCAGCTGGCGGTTCGTGCCTGCCTCACCGGTTTGGATGTAGACGCTCGCGACGGTCAACCCGTCGATATCGACCTCCACATAGCGGCCGTGAAGCGCGAACTCGTCGGCACCCAGATCCCGCACCGATTTGATCGGATGCCGGCTCAGCACCGCAACACCGTTGCGGCCCTTGAGATCCCCGCCCGCCGATGCCAGATGCCAACCGTCGGACAGTGCGGGTGCCAGCGCAGCCGCGAGTTGGTCGTCGTCGGCGCGGATCTCCTGCAGGCACACCACATCGGCCGTCGTCTCAGCGAGCCACGGCAGCAGACCAAGGTTGTCCGGCGATCGCTGCTTGATCGCCGCCCGGATGCCATTGACGTTGATGGTGCTGACAATCACGGGGACAGACCGTAGTCGACCGGCTTGCGGTACCGCCGGTATCACCTTTAGTGTCGGCAATATGACCGAGCGTGCACCGATCCACCTGGGCTCCGGCGAGCCGATGCTTTTGCTGCATCCGTTCATGATGTCCCAGAACGTGTGGAAAAAGGTTGCACCGATGATTGCTGAGAGCGGTCGCTACGAGGTCTTCGCGCCGACCATGCCCGGCCACAACGGCGGCGCCGCAGGCCCGTTCTTCCTGGATTCCGGGTCGCTGGCCGACGATGTCGAACGCCGGATGGACGCGCTGGGCTGGGACACCGCGCACATCGTCGGCAACTCACTCGGCGGCTGGGTGGCCTTCGAGCTGGAGCGCCGCGGCCGGGCCCGCACGCTGACTGCGATCGCACCGGCAGGCGGCTGGTCGCAGCACTCCCCCTCCAAGTACGAGACGGTACTGAAGTTCCTGCTCGGCGGCCCCGCGCTGATCGCCGCGCG
>JAJKIB010000215.1 GCA_021154745.1 Mycobacterium sp. | reverse complement strand
GCGTACTCCGCCCTGCCAAGTTTCGAACACTGCGGCAGCGTCCCGCGCGATCCGATGTCGCAGTTCTTCTGGTGGTTGGGCCGTATCGAAATCGCGCAAGAGTTCTCGTAGGTCAAACACGGCTTGCCTCCTCGATCATCGCCTGCAGACGCTTTCGAGCGCGGTGAAGGCGAATCCGCACAGCCACCGCCGATGACCCGGTGAGCGATGCAATCTCGGCAAGAGGCAGGTCGGCGTAATAGAACAAGAACACCACCAGGCGCTGATCGACAGGCAACTGACGAAGCAGGTGCACCAGATCAACAGAGAGCGCCCCCTCCTCTCGCATGTACGTAGGTTCAGGCATATCTGCCGGTTGTTCGCGCCGTGAGCGTGAAAGCTCCTCAACGACCAGGCGATACGCCGTGCGATACAGCCACGGGCGCGGCTCACGTACAACCTTCCAGTGCTGGCACAGGCGCTTAAACGCCTCCGCCGTCGCATCATCCGCAACGTCAGCGCGACCACCAGACGCCGCTAACATGGCACGCCACACCTCCCCACCAACCGAGGTGTACAACGCATCAACCGCCTCAACATCCTCGATCGCTCGCCTCCTCGACCACACAGAGAGTGGCCCGACTCACGGAATGTTTCAAACCCAGCCGACAGACGGCAGCCGGTCCCGCCACCGGGCGGACACCCAGACCTCCCCTGCCAACACCTCGGACGGCTAAAGCGATGCCTAACGGCTGACCGCCGAGCTTCGCCTCGGATCTCTGGTACATCAAGAGAAAATCGTCGTCCGAGCCGAGTTCGGGCATCGGCGATTATGTGCGTCGTGCCGCTGGGTGTGGGACAGCGATCGCGGCGATGTACGTCGCGCTCCGGGTCTCGGGCGCAGCATCGAACAGTAGCTCTGCCTCAAATCGTACGGGCCCTCTATCCCCGCACGCTTTGACCATTGGAGGGTGGGCAGGCGCCGGTCAGGTCAGCTGACCGGCGCCCCGCCACCGGTCACTCTTGACCGAGCGTGCGCCTGACCGCGTGGACGATGCCGCCGTTGCCGTCCCCATCGCCGTCCCGCGTAGCAATCATGCCGGCGTGGACGCTCGACGGCGCGCCCATCAACTTCGGCTCCTGCCCCAGCGGCGGGGCCGGCTCCTCGAGGTGGTACTCGGCCTTGCCGTCCAGCGAGGGGCCCGACGTCCAGCGGGCGTCCGCGGGCATGGGCGTGTCGGAGTGGTTGAAGAAGGCGTACGCCCACCGGGTGTAATCGCCCTCGTCCTGCACATCGTCCGGCGTCGATGCGTACTGCTCGCCCAGCTCCTCGATTACGGCCAGCCACTGCTGCTGGTGCATGGTGTCGCGCGCGATCAGGAACGACAGCAGGTCAATCATTCCCGGGTCGTCGGTCATCTCGCGGAGGCGCGACGCCAAGGTGCGGCCGATCGACTCTGCGGCCGCGTTCGCCCGCATGTCCGCGACCAGGTTGCCGGAGACGTCGACGCAGTTTGCGCTGAACGGCACGCCGTTGGCGTCGGACGGCATCGCGGACAGGCCGGCGCTGAGAAAGTGGCGCGGCTCAACGCCGCCCATTCGTGCGGCGACCAGCGGGTTGGTGACGACGTCGTCGACTTTCTCGGACGGCATGCCGTCCAGGTTCATGGCGACCGCCGTGGCGAGCACCTCGATGTGCCCGATCTCCTCGGTCGCCGTGGCCAGCAGCATGTCGCGGTAGCGCTTCGGCCCACGGCAACCCCAGCCTTGGAAGAGGTACTGGGTCATGACGCGCATCTCGCCCTCCGGGCCGCCTATGGCCTGCTGCAGCATGCGTCCGAAGACCGGGTTGGGCTTGTCGACGCGAACTGTGTAGGCGAGCTCCTTGACGTGGTGGAACATCTGGTGCCTCCTCTTCCGGCCGTCGCAGTAGGTTGCCGCGGGGCCCGGCCGGGCTAGCCCGTTGGCGGTTCCGGCATCGGCCGTGCGTGGTGTCGTACCCGCGTGCCGCCGGCCAAAACCCGGATGTGGGGCGGGCGGGATGGCGTCCTACAGAGCGACCTCGACGGCGGCCGGCCTCTCACAGCGGCTCCCGGTGCTTGCCCGAAGACGGGGTTCTGCTCGATCGCCGAAACGCGGGCGACGGGACGGATCGCCGGCAGTTGCCACGTTCGTGACCGACGTGGCCGGGCGGAGCGCTGGCCGCTCGGCGCGTGACGGTTTCGGAGTCCGAGCACAACGAGCCAATTGACGCAACTGATCGTCATCGCAGCCGCGGATCATCACTACGCCGCCGGCCGGTCCCCTTGGGTGAGCGGCGGGTCACTTCCACCAGCACGAAGAGTCCCGCCAACCCGTACACGACGAGGCCGAAGCCAGCGGCCAATGTGCTGACCATGATCATCTCCAGTCCCGCGAAGAGGTCGTCTGGCGACGCCGTTTTAGCCTGTATGTACGCGATGCAAAACGAGACGACGGCGATCAGCATGCCGGCGTGGCCGAGAATCCAAAACGTTCGCCGGCGGTTCGGTGCGAACAGGATTTTTGCATCATGCGGCATGCAACCATGGTGACGCTACCGTGGCGGTCTCACTTCAGGTGAAACCCTCAATATGGGGCGGGCGCGTTCTTTTGTACGGATTTCCAGCCTCAGCGCCGGGCACTATGCGTTGGCCGCGTCGGCTCAACAGACCGGTTAGCGGCCCTCAACACGGTTGGGTAGATGCTGCCACTCGTCCGAGCCGAGTCACGGCATGGCGTCAAACAGACTCGTATAGCGTTGGCGCTATCACCGCTCCCTGCCCTGACGGGCAATGGGCATCCGCGCTCTGCCGTGTTAGGGTCGGATGTCCGCAACAAGGAGGACGGAGATGCATGCAGTGGTCGTTCGGGTCAACGTCGGTGATCCCGAGAAGGCGCAGCAAGAACTGCAGACGCGCGTCGTACCCGGCGTCTCTCAGGCGCCTGGGTTCGTTGCTGGGTATTGGACGCGGAAGGACAACCAGGGGTTGTCGATGACCGTTTGGGAGTCGGAAGACGCGGCCCGTCAAGCTGCGGAGCGGCTGACTCAGAACATGCCTGAGACGGTGGAACTGCAGGATTATGAGGTGCGCGAGGTTGTCGCAAACGCCTAACGGCAAAACGGTCGGGTCGCCCGGTGCGCATAAGGGCGGCCCGAGCTTGCCCGGTCGCGCCTCGTGGCGGCCGGGTTTGCTGAGACGCCCAACCCGGCCGTCGCGGACGTCAACGAAGCGGTGTGGTCGTCGAACGGCCCACCAAGCGATGGAGCTAAGCGGATTCGAACCGCTGTCGGCTGCGATCGCGTCGAATCGGGGCACGGTGAGGACTCCTCAGGCGGCGTGCGGTGGGATGTTGTGGTTGAATCGAAACGTGTTACCTGGGTCCCATGCGGTCTTGGCCGCTTGCAGGCGCTCGAAGATCTCCGCCCCGAATGCACCGCTCACCGTCTCGAGCGCGTCATCGGTCGCGTAGTTGAGATAGCCGCCCGTGGAGAAGGGCGTCAGCATTTCTCGTGCAGTCGCTGCCCATTGCAGCTCGTAGTCGTCGAGTGACTCGTCCTCCCAGACAGTAAAGGCGGTGACGTTGAACCGAGCGTCCCGGTGCCCGAACGCGGTTTCCAGGCGACCCACTCTTGCGGCGGCACCGTGGAACGGCTCGAACAGCATCGCGTTGTAGGACTCGGCCGGACTGGTGGCGTGGTGCTCGACCAGTCGTATCAGCAGATCGTCGGGCAACTCCTGGACGAACCTGCCGGTCCAGTAATTCCGGAGACCGAACGGCATCGCCTCGTACATGCTCTGCAGCTGCTGGTAGACCATCGGCCCAACGGTGCTCAGAATCGGGTCCGCCGATTCGAGCAGCGGTCGGATGGCGGTGTCTGCGTCGGCCGTCGAACCGGCGAAGGCAACCGAGGTAACAAGCGCCTGGGCCGGGTCGCCGGCCAGCGCCGTGGGCATCAGCTGCGGCATGCAGGTCAGCTCGTCGGGCGCCTGCGGCATCATGTCGGCGAACGCTCGCAGCACGGCCGGGGCGTCCTCGAGGCGATGGACGAGCAGACCGCCGGTCACGACACCGAGCGGGTGCACGTCGAAGACGAACTCCGTCACCACACCGAAGTTCCCGCCACCGCCCCGGAGCGCCCAGAACAGCTCCGGCTCGTTCGCGTGGCCAGTTCGCACGACCGAGCCCGACGCGGTGACGAGTTCCGCTTCAACGAGGTTGTCGAGCGTCATGCCGTACAGGCCGGTGACATGGCCGATGCCGCCCGTCAGTGTCAGACCGCCGACACCAGTGTCACCATACGTGCCGCCCGGCATGGCCAGCTCGAACCCCTGCGAACGCGCATCGACGTCGTACCAGCAGGCGCCTCCCTGTACCGTCGCGGTGCGGGCGCTCGGATCAACCGAGACCTCCCGCAGCAACCGGAGGTCGACCATCAAGCTGCCTTCGCCGACGGAATGACCGGCCACGCTGTGACCGCCACCCCGCACAGAGACCGGCAGCCCGTGATCGCCAGCAAACCGGACCGCTGCCACAACATCCGAGGTGTCCACCGGCCGCACGACCACAAGCGGGCTTCGATCCGCCAACGCATTGAACGTCGTCCGCGCAGAGTCGAACCGCCGATCCATCGGCCCGATGACTGGGCCACGATGAACGCGCTCCAGCTCCTCCACAGGTGGAACGTCCAAGGCCATAAGGTCGATCATGCCAAACGTGCGGGCGGTCATCAATCGTCTTGACGACCCGCGTGTCCGGCGTGTATGTTCGAATCCGGTTGGGCGCCCCAGAAACGGCTTGGTTGAACGGCGAAATGGACCTAAGCG
Source organism: Mycobacterium sp. (assembly GCA_021154745.1). Classification (GTDB taxonomy): domain Bacteria; phylum Actinomycetota; class Actinomycetes; order Mycobacteriales; family Mycobacteriaceae; genus Mycobacterium. The sequence goes on along the minus strand of JAJKIB010000215.1, from coordinate 2,051 downwards.
GATTCGAACCGCTGCGCTCGACAGAGGCGCTCGGTACCGGGCGCGTCATGGCATCGAGCTAAACGCGACCGCGTCGCCCGGCTGCCAGACTGATTCGGGCTGTCGATCTGGCACCTCCCGGGCCCTTCATGCGTCACCGACGACACGCTGGCGAGCAGTGGCCCGACCGAAAGTGCGAGACAATGGCGCGGCATGGCTGTGACCGGACTTCTCGCCCAGGCCCAGCGGGCGATCGCGGAGCGCTCCTGGCTCGACGCGCGCGAGGCGTTCGCCCGAGCCGATCTCGCGGCGCCTCTCGACGCCGAGGACCTCGAACTGTGGGCAACCGCCCAGCTCATGTTGGCTGAAGATGAGGCGGCAGTGGCGACACTCGAGCGAGTCCATGTCGAGTACCTCGAGCGCGGTGAGACGGTGCGGGCGGTGCGGGCGGCGATCTGGATCGGCATGAACCTGGCGTACAGCGGTGCTGTCGGACCGGCTAGCGGCTGGCTGGGACGGGCCCAGAGGCTGCTCGATCAAGAGCCTGCGGAATCGGCCGAGCAGGGCTACCTACTGCTGCCGCTCGTGTTCCGCCACGAGGCCGCTGGGGAGTATGAGGAGGCAGCGGCGGTGGCGGGCCAGGCGGCGGTAGTGGGACAGCGGTTCGGCGACCGCGATCTGCTGGCGCTGTCAGTGCACGCGCAGGGGCACATGCTCGTGATGGCGGGGGAGGTGCACGCGGGGATGGCGTTGCTTGACGAGGCGATGGTGACGGTGACCACGGGCGAGCTGATGCCGTTCGTGGTCGGCATCGTCTATTGCGGGGTGATCCTGGCTTGTCAGTCGGTGTTCGAGGTGGGCCGAGCGCGGGAGTGGACGCAGGCTTTGACGGTGTGGGTGGCGGGGCAGCGCGATGTTGTCGCGTTCACCGGCCGGTGTCTTGTGCACCGGGCGGAGATCCTGCAGCTTGAGGGGGCGTGGCCCGATGCGCTTGACGAGGCCCGACTGGCGAGCCAGCGGTTTGTCGAAACCGGGAATCCAGCCGCCGGGATCGCCCACTACCGGCAGGGCGAGGTGCTTCGCCTCCTGGGCCGGTTCGAGGCGGCGGAGGCTGCTTACCGCGATTCCAGTCGGATGGGGTGGGAGCCGCAGCCGGGCCTGGCGCAGCTGCGACTCGCCCAGGGACGGGTGGATGCGGCCCTCGTCGCCATCCGCCGGGCGAGCGCCGAAATCGCTGAGCCGCTCAAACGGGCGGCGCTGCTCCCGGCGCACGTCGAGATCGCACTCGCGACCGGCGAACTCGACGACGCGCGAGCAGCGTGCGCTGAGTTGCACTCCATCGCCGGACGGTACGAGAGCCGGATGCTGACCGCCATGGTCGCCTATGCCGACGGTGCCACCGCGCTGGCGGAGGGCCACGCCGGCAGCGCGCTCGCGCACCTGCGCACAGCCCAAGAACTCTGGATCGAGCTGGACGCGCCCTACGAGGTCGCCCGCGCCCGCGCGCTCCTGTCGGAGGCATGCGCCGCCTTGGGGGACGGCGAGGCCGCATCGCTCGAGCGTGAGGCAGCCTACGAGACGTTCCGCAAGCTGGAGGCGGCCCCGGATCTCGCACGACTCGAGCCGGTGCCGACCACGCCCGCACACGGACTCTCTGTACGCGAGCTCGAGGTGTTGCGGCTCGTCGCGCGCGGCAAGACCAACCGCGAGATCGCCGCCGTACTCGTCATCAGCGAGCACACCGTCGCCCGCCACGTACAGAACATCTACGCCAAGCTGCGCCTTGCGTCGCGCGCAGCAGCGACCGCGTTCGCGTTCGAGCACGATCTCGTCTGACCGAGTCGGACTGGTTCGAATTGACCACTCAGTTTCGCCGACAAAGTTGGTTGATCGGTGGGATGCGGTTGCGCCACCTCATGCCTATGGTCGTCTCCTGAACTCGAAGAGGAGGAGCAATGCAGAACGCAGAGCAACACGAAACCGTTGTCATCGGTGGAGGCCAGGCCGGTCTCGCCGCCGGCTACTTCCTTAAGCGGCACGGGCGACAGTTTGTCATCCTCGACGGCGACCAG
>JAJKIB010000214.1 GCA_021154745.1 Mycobacterium sp. | reverse complement strand
GCTGTTGCACCGGATGAGAGTTGACACGCTGCAATCCGGAATAACGCAACATGACTATGCCCCGGTGCCGATAAAGCGCTGTGCACACTATTTGGCGATTGTCGGGCAATGAGCGCTTTCACCGCAAATGTCATCGACGGGATTCACCGCACCAATTTTGCCGGCCCGACGAAGCCGTTGACCAGCCACTTTCACGAGGTATACCGTCGAACGGTAACCGAATGGGGGATCGAAATGATTGATAGTTTCAAGTCGGCGCTGGCCCGTGTCCAAACGGACTACGGCTTCTACATCGGCTGTCAGACCGATCCGGACGCAACCCTCGCCGACTACGATCTAAGCTCCGATGAACGGGCGGCATTGAGCGACCCCGACCTGCTCGCCGACGTGATGAAGAAGCGTCTGAGACCCCGCAACGCACGGAGCATAACCGTCAAGATTTCCGGAACGCATGACTGGGTGAATCGCACAAAGAAGCCGCCGAAAAAGACGAACGCGGCCCGCATCCAGCGTGAAGTGGCGGCGATTGAGCAGGCAAGCACAGACGACGAACGCACAAGCGCGGCCGTCAGATTGATGGAATTAATCGGATGACGGAGCCAGACTTGGCCGCCACGCCAGTCTGGCCATTCGATATCGCAATCGTCGGGATCGGCATCGTCGGTACGCATCAGCTGACCCGGGAAGCCGAAGCAGTGATCCGCCGATGTAATCGCACGTTCGTGATTGCCGACGGCTACGGCATCCCCGATTACATCGCAACCCTGTGCCCGCGGGTTACCGACCTCGGAGAGTTGTACGAGCCGGGCAGGAACCGCGGTCCGACCTATCACAAGATGGCCGCCGAGGTGGTTTCAGCCGCCGTCAGCAACCCGCCTGTCTGTCTTGCGACGTACGGCCATCCGTGGGTTTACTGCTATCCGACGACGCTGATCAACCAGGCGGCGCCGCTGCTCGGCCTGCGTGTCGACGTATTTCCCGGCATATCGGCTTTCGACACGCTGCTCGTCGACCTCGGAACTGATGTCGCAGCCAACGGAATTCAAATGTACGAGGCTACCGATCTATTGATACGGCGGCGTCCGATCCAGAACGACGTGGCATGCGTGATCTGGCAGCCGACCGTAACGGGCGACCCGACGTGTCCCTCGCAGCCTTATCCTGCCGAGCAGTTCAAACCCCTACAGGATTACCTGCTGCGTTTCTATCCCGATGACCACGAGGCCTCGCTCGTTACGACGAAGACGCACCCGTTGATGCGATCCGTCGTGAAACGCCTTCGTCTGGGGGGACTAGCTGCGACACTCGCCGGCGACCCTGACGTCGGCACTCTATATATTCCGGCGTTGCATCAGCGACCGATCGAGGACGACGCGCTGATGGAATTCATGATGACAGCGGGCACGGACACGCCATCGCAGTCATGACGTCGGCTCGATACCCGCATAGCGCTGTACGAACTGAAGGAATGTGCGCTGGTCGTCGCTCCTGACCAATCGTTCGAGGGCCAGTCCGTGTCTCAGACATTCAGTCGCTTCTACAGCCGCCGAGGCGATGCCCGATGAGGTGAGAACGGCCTGCAGGTCGGCGACCTCATAGCCATCGTGGGGCCCGCGGCGTTGCAATGTCTTGAGCAGTAGGGCGTTCAGCGCACCGGACCGGGCGTCATCAATAAGGTCGACGAGATCGTCTATGCGCCACATCGCCTCGCCCAGCAGCGTTCCCGATGACGGAGTGGCTGGCGGCCGACCCGCGTTCGTGAGGGTCTCGATGATCTCGAACGGCAGCACCGAAGTCGCTCTGGACCACTCGATTTCCCGTTCGCAAGTCAGCGCGTTGAGGGGGCGGCGCACCGATCCGGCTTCAGCTTCGAGCGCGTCGGTCAGCTGCTCGCCGACCGTGTGGCGTACATCTGCCTTGTCCGCGTAGAGCTCGTGGAGGTTCTCGAAGAATGCTTCGGTCACGCCGACCGTGAAGGCCACGCCGTCGTCCGCGGCGAGGAACAGTGGCATTCTTGCACGCAGCCAGCCAGGGCCACGACGGTTTACGGCCGCGCCCATCAGATCCGCGTCACGAAAGTGGGCAAGCAGTTGCTCGCCAATCGCCGCGTCGTTGTCACAGAGGCTGTCGACGAGACCGATCGCGAGATTGAAACTGCCACAGAGCAATTCGACAACTGCTACCGGGCGGCTCCAGTCGTCAACCGTCGATGCCAACACGCGCGACGTCGCGGCGCCAAACGCGAGCGCCGCGCTGATCCGGGCCATGTCGCTCGTCCTCTCGAATTCAACCGCCAGACCGTCGGCTTCGGGATAACACTGCTTCAAAAGCCGCGTCATCAGCGCCCGCCCGAGACTCGCTGTCCTGGTCTCTGCGACGGCCAGGTCGACTGAATTCAGAAGAAGACCGCGGCTGCGGAGCTCGCTCTCCAAATGCCGCGTGACCGCCGCGTCGATCGCACTCTCGAGAGCCTTCGGAATCCTCAACCCTGTTCCGTCCGTCACCATCTTGCGGTGCGCGCAAGTGCTAACGCGGCCACGCACGCCGCCGACGTGAAGGTGCGATGCTGGTCTGCAACGACGACGCCGTCGCCGAACTGGACCGGTCGCCACGGCCCTTCGCGGTTGGGATTCCTGTCTGGTGGTAGGGGGATCCGCATGATCGGGTGGCTGGCCCAGCCGCCGTCTCCTTGCTGTAACTCGAGAAGGCGCATGACGCCGCGTTCGACGTGATCACCATCGGCCTTCGCCCGCAGCAGGATTGACACCGAGAGCGCGCTGGCGAAGGCTGAATCGGTTCCTGTGACGATCCATCCGCCTGACTCGCTTTGGTTGGCGATCGTCCACCGTACCGCATGACGGACGGCCGCCCGCTCGCCTCTGGCCAAGGCGAATTCGACTGCCTGCAGGGTCGTGTAATGCGGTGACGTCCACCAGTACGAACTCCAGCTGCCGTCCGGGCGTTGTCGAGAGCTCACAAAGCGGCACGCGGCCTGCACCGCATATGTGTCGTTACCACTCGACGCGGCCATCAGAGCCTGACCGGCCGCCGCGGTCACCTCTGTGTGTGGAGCGCACCATCCCCAAAACGGCACCCATCGAGCGAGGCCCATCCACCGGCGTATCGGGCCGGGCTCGAGATATGTTGCGACGCCGCCGTTTCGGCCGTGTTGGTGACCGATCAGGCACGAAGCAGCGCGTCGGCACCCGTCGCCATGACGGCCGAGGCGGGTGAGAAACCGCAACACCCATGCAGTTGAGTCGGCGTCGGTGGGGACGCTCTGGTTATAGCCCCATCCGCCGTCAGAGTTCTGGGTCGCGATCAAGGTGTCGGCCGCCCGCTCGAGCGCACCCGCGGTGTCGCCCGTCAGCGGCACTGCGGTGCCGATATAGCCGGTAGGCCAATGCGACGCCTCACCAGCAGGCGTGGCGAAGTCGCGCCAAAGCCCGTCCTGGCCTTGGTGGGCAAGGAGAAACCGCGTCCCGCGCTCGAGTGCGTCCGCCGTGCAGCCAACCGACTCGTCCAATAGTGAAAACCTGTGATGTAGGCAACAACGGGACCTTATCGTTAATGGATGAGTGATCTCAACGGTGATGCGGGCCGCCATTCGTCCGCGCATGATCATGCTCGCGCCTGGGGCACACGGCGCTTACGGTTCTGGATTGAGTCGTCGGTCGCCGGTACATCGTTGCTGTTGGCGCTCCTGACTCTGGTGTGGCGGGACTGGATCGAGGCGATCTTCGGCGTAGAACCCGACAATCACTCCGGCGAGTTCGAATGGCTCATCGTCGCTGTCCTGCTCGTAGTGGCGGTGGCGATGGCGATTACGGCGCATTTCGAATGGCGCAGGCTTAAACTCGCTGTCGCTCAAAGCTCCGGCGGCTAGCCGGCTGTGGGGGGATGAATCGTGGCCACCCGTATCAAGCGGCTGGCCGGGGCCGCTGCTGGTGAGGCGTCGTCGATTTCGGTGGGTGCGGTCAACGGCAGCGAGGTGTTGACCGCTTGTCGGGACGGGTCGGGCAACCTGCTGTTGATCGGCTGGCTGACACCGCCCGGTGGGGACATAGTCCGGGCAGCCGACACCGCCGGACTGGCCGGCGAGATCGGGTTTGTGTCGCTTGAAATCCTGGGCACCCGCGCCGTCACCGCGGTGCAGGACGGCGACCGCGAACTGCTGATGATCTCGTGGGACCTCCAACCGGGTCTCGGCTCAATCAGCAGGCCTTACCCCGAGGGCGTTCCCGCGGGCGAGATTACCGCGCTCGACACGACCACCCTGGGCACCGACCTGATCATCACCGCGGTACGCAACGGCAGTGGTGACCTTGAATTGATTAGTTGGCGGCTGCATTCGGACTCCACTCTGTCTCGGCTGCATGACTCCGGCAGCGCCGCCGGAGAAATCACCATGGTGGCGCTAACCGCGTTGGATGACGAGAACGTGATCACTGCCGTGCGCAACGGCAGCGGCGACCTCGAGCTGATCGGCTGGCATGTCGACGGCAACGGCAACTTCGACCGGTGGCCAACCGTCGGTGAAGCTGGCGAGATCTACGACCTGGCCATCGACACGGTGACCGCCACCGTCAACGGGAACACCTTCACCACCGTGCTGACCGCCGTTCGAGACGGGTCGGACAACCTGCTCCTCATCGCCTGGAACGCCGATCCCGTCGCCGGTACGTGGACCCGGCTCACCGACATCGGAGCTGGCGAGGCCGTCTTCTTGGGGATGACCACCACGGTTACCGAAGCCGGCACCCCGACGATGCTGGTCTCCATGCGTCAAGGCACCGGCAACTTGAAGATCATCGCCTTCGATTTGATCGGTGAGGCCGGTGAGGTCGCGCTTGTGCGCAGCGGGGACTATGAAAACGACCCCGACTCGGATGTCACCCAAACCGCGCTGCTCACCCTCGACGCGAATCGATTCCTCAGCGCTTGCCGCATCGACGAGAACCTCGACCTCGCGACCTATGAACTGTCCCGGTCGGTCATGACGCTGATCCGGCCGTTGGCCGAGGAGACCGCCGGCGAGGCGTCGTCGATTGCGGTGGATGCCTTCAATAACAGCGAGGTGGTGACTGCGTGCCGGACCGGGTCAGGTGACCTGTTGCTGATCGGATGGTCCACTGCGCCAGACGATTTCACAATCAACAGGATCTCTGACAGCGGCCACCTTGCCGGGGAAATCAGCCTCGTCTCCCTGGCCGTGGTCGATCGGGTCGCCGTCACCGCCGTGCGCGATGGGGGCGGCAATTTGCTGATGATCTCGTGGGAGGTCGCCTCGGGGTTGACTTCGATAACGAGGCCATGGCCGGAAGGCAGTCACGCTGGCGAGGTGTCCGCCATCGCGATGACAAAGCTGCGCGGGGACCTACTCATCACTGCCGTCCGCAACGGCAGCGGCATTCTCGAGCTGATCAGCTGGCGAGTGGAGCCCGACGCCACCGTGTCGCGACTGTTCGATTCCGGAGCACAGGCGGGTGAAGTCACCGTGGTCACGATCACCGCGCTGGACGACGACAACGTGATCACAGCGGTGCGCAACGGAAGTGGCGATCTGGAGTTAATCGGTTGGCACGTAACTGACAACGGAGAATTGCAACGATGGACGAGCGATCCGGGAATGGCCGGTGAGGTCGGCTTCATCTCTCTTGACACGATCACCTCTGACCTCAACGGTTCGGTGTCCACAACGGTGCTGACCGCTGTCACGAACGGTTCGGGAGACCTGCTTCTCATCGTGTGGTCGGCCGATCCCGTCAACGGCTTCGCCCGCCTTGCCGACGCCGGCGCCGGCGAAGCGGCCAATCTCGGTATCACGACGATCACCACCGCAGCGGGCACCCCGACGGTGCTTGTGTCCATGCGGCAGGGCAAGGGCAACCTGAAGATCATCGCGTTCCAGTTGCTCGGCGAGGACGACGAAATCGTGTTGTTGCGTACAGGTGATTATGCGAACCGGGCCGACGCCGAAGTCGCCGAATCGACCCTGTTGACCCTCGATGCCGAGCGCGTCCTCAGTGCATGTAGCACCAACGAAAACCTCGACCTAAGCATTTACCAGGTCACCGATGCTGGGCGCGTGCCCGCGCCGCAAAACATCCTTGGCATCGCGTTCCAGAATCCGGCACTGCCACCGCACGACGCCGATTGGTCGGCGAGCGACGGTGAATTCCCGCTCGGCCAAAACCATGAATGGGTCCAGGTTCTCGACCCCGCCAATGAATACGACGAGACCACCCTTGTGGGGTGCGCGGGATGGGCGATCGGGCCCAATGATTCCGGCGCGGATGTGCCGATGACGCACGCGCTGGGCTTCGACTGGGAGTACGGCGTGGCCGTCGACGACGACGAGAACGGCTTCCCCGATTTGATCGGTCCCGCCAACAAGCGGTCCGACGGCGAACGTGTGCAGATGGCTGATTATCTGGGGCTGGCGGTTCCGCGAGGCCTATTGGGTATGGAGTGGGAGAAGGATCTGCTGCCGCCGAGCTTCCGAGGCCAGGTGAACAACGGCGACCGGGTGGCGTGCTTCGGCCGATGGATCATCGACACCGGCCACGTCTACGACGGCCATTACCGATCGGAAATCCATCCGCCCTTGCTGATGGCTACCGCCAGCGTGCCGCGCTCGAGGCGGCCCGGACGTCTGACGACGCGAATGTTGTTGATGTCGCGGCCTTTTCTGCACGGGCAACAGTTCGCGGTGGATCCGGACAATGCGTACGACGACGATGTGGACGACAACGGGTCGATGTTCATTCATCTGCTCAAAGAAGTGGCGAAGGTCGTGTTCGGCTTATCCACACGGGTCGAGGCACACCCGAAGATAAAGGAGCGGCCCTTCAAAGGGCGGCACAGGATGCACCTACAGGTGCAGCCTCCGCTACTGCCGGCGCCGACGCCCTTTGGCCACGACCTCGTCGTGTCTTTTCAATTCACCGTACGAAGCGGCTGCAATGTCAGCGTCAGCGCGCAGTCGGGCGATCACGTCGATGTAGTGGTCGACCTCGGTCCGATGCGAGGCACGCCACCGTTACCTGCCCGCAGCGAGCGGAGCTATCAACCCGACCAGCTCGACAAGCTCTCAGAGGGTGTAGGACTGAAGATTTCCGTGTTCAAGTTGGCGGCGGAGCTCGCCGCCGCCCTCGTGGGAGTCGGTGCGCTGTACGTGTATTTCATACTGCGGCGCGGCATTTTGACCGATGAATATGCGCCGCTGCCGTCGGTGAACATTCGCGATACCTCCCACGCGGTTTTCAATGTTTCCGCGCAAAACATCCCGCCGAACGCCGGTATTGCTGTTGACAATTCGCAGCCGTGGCCTGTGATGGGATGGTTGGAAGCCAGCTGGGTGCCGCGGCGGCCGCGGCCGCCGCGCGCCGAATGAATCATGACAGCGGTTCACCGTGGGTCGCGTTGGCACGACCGATGCCCCAATACGCCTTGTGCGTAATCGACGACGGGTCCATACCGAGACGCTCTAGCTCTGCGCGCCAGGCTGACACGAGTCCGGCTTCCCCCGACACGTAGGCGTGACCGTCGCCGGAGGCCGGCAAGGTCAGCACGGCACGTCGGGAGGAGCCGCGCGGCACCCAAGTCCATCGGGTTGTCTCTGAGATGTGACGGGTGAGCGCTTCCCATTCCTTGGGATCGCCGACTTCGACAACGACCTCGGATGGGCGATCTGCTGCGGCCAGCATGGCGTTGATCCCCGGAATAGACGTTTCATCACCGACGAACACGTGCCAGTCCCCGGGTGATCTCAGCACGAACGAACCGCGTGGCCCAATCGCGCTGACGGAGTCTCCGGGGCGCCGCGCTTGCGCCCAGGCGCTGCCAATGCCATCGCCATGGACATACACATCCAAATACACCGCGCCGTCGCTGCATCCGGCGATCGTGTAACGACGACGGATCGAGCGCCCGCTGATTCTGGCCACAAGCACGGTAAAGTCATGTCCTGGTTGGTAATCCATCGTGTCCAGGCCGGCTGCTGCCGCGGTAAGCCGCAGCATCCGCGGAGCGATCCAGCCCACGTCTCTTATCGTGAGCTCCCATTGGGTGGAGTCGCGTGACTTCGTCAGCAGCTGATCGTCGTCGAGGTCACCGGCCGGTCGGCTGGGAATCGTGTCAGCGAGGCTTGTGATATCGACGGGGGACTGTTGGCCCGTCGTGATGGGCTCTTCGGGTGATGCCATGAAACCTTGCCCTAGGTGCGCAGGTCAATCTCTGAACGATAGCCGACAATTTGGCCGAGATCTCGGTTTCTCCGTGCCGAAGTGCGATATCTTGATCACTCGCGGCAATTAGCTGTTTGATCGTTCCAGGTTCGAAATCCGACGCGAGGTCACGATGTGACATCTTGGCTCAGCAACATCGGTGGAATTCTCTGGACTGTTCTCACGGGCTGGATTCGTGGCATTGTCGTGTTTGTCCGCCGACTATGTGCTCTGCTGCGCGTTGCGTGCGATCGCCGGCATCTTCCCGGTCGTGCTGATCGCGGAGCGGATTCGCGGTGCGTCCCTATAAAGCATCCCGCCTACCACAAACCCGACCCGCTCATATACGACCAGTACTACTTGATGAATCTGGGGCTTGCTGTCACGTGGGACAACCCTGACATCGAATTGCGGCACAACGGAACAACCGTTCCCAGCAGCGCGATTCGCCCCGACACCGAATACGAGATCGTCGCCCGGATTTGGAACGGCTCGACCACCGCTCCAATCGTCGGGTTGGATGTCCACTTCTCGTACCTGAGCTTCGGCATCGGCACGGTCTCCCATCCCATTGGGGTCAGCACCGTTGATCTCGGTGTCAAGGGAGGTATCGGCTGCCCGGCCTTCGCGAGCATTCGGTGGCGGACCCCGGCCACGCCGGGACATTACTGCATTCAAGTGGCTTTCGAGTGGCTCGATGACGCCAATCCTCTCAATAACCTCGGCCAGGAAAACCTCGCGATCGTGACGGCCCACTCACCGGCGGACTTAACGTTCCCCGTGCGAAACTCAGACCGAATCCACCGGACACTCGCGTTTCAGGTGGACACCTACGAAGTGCCGCAACCACTTCCATGCGATCACGTGCAGCGACCCTCGAGGCGTGATCTGTTACGCCGCTCGGTTCAGCCGATGAACGAACGGCTGTATCCTTCGTTGCCCGAACCGGTGCGGACGAGACACGAGCGTGCTGGATATCGTCTGCCGCGAGGCTGGCGCGTCGAGATCTCTCCGGCTCAGCTGGGCCTGGATCCTTCACAGGAGGCGACTGTCGATGTATCGATTGTTCCGCCCGCCGGATTCACAGGCCGACAGAAGATCAACATCCGCGCCGTTGACGAAACATTCATCGCTGGCGGAATCACCTTAGAGGTGGCGGCCGACTGATGGCGCGACAGTACACGAAATGTATTTCAATTGAGCACCACTGGGGTGGTGCAATCGTCCAGACCATCATCGGCGCTGCGATCGCCGCGCTGCCCATCATTCTGCTTGGGGGAGCGATCGCACCGGGGATCGGCGTGATTGCGCTCACCGCGATCATCGCGTACTGCCGCTGGTGGCTATATGACCGGCTGGTCTGCCTCGGTGGCGTCAAATGCGCAGTCGGGTGGGTTTCCAAAGTCGAACCACCGTCGAAGAAGTCCGGCCTGGACATGTTTGACACCGACTACAGTTTCAATCTTGTCCTCGCACCGCACGGTGAAGGGGCGACCCAATCGACGGTTGAATCCGACGGCCTGCAAGGCGATCTCATCAAGAAGCACGTCCCCGACGACTGGGACTTCGCCGGGATGAGTGAGGGGCAATTTCAGAATCGTCCGACCGCCGCGCTGCATTGCG
>JAJKIB010000213.1 GCA_021154745.1 Mycobacterium sp. | reverse complement strand
GTCACCGCTGAACGGGTCCTGCTCGCCGAACTGGAGGCGGGTTGTTCCGCACCGGTGGGGGCGATCGCCGAGGTGGTCGAGTCCATCGATGAGGACGGCCGTGTCTTTGAAGAGCTGTCGCTGCGCGGCTGCGTGGCGACGCTGGACGGATCCGACGTGATCCGTGCGTCCGGAATCGGCAACCCCGGTCGGGCACGGGAGCTGGGGCTCTCGGTGGCCGAGGAGCTGTTCGAACTGGGCGCACGCGATCTGTTGGCCGAGGCTGGGAGAGATAGATGACTGGGCATGGAGGCCGAGGGCGTAAGACCAAGCCCGGCCGCATCACGTTCGTCGGCTCGGGTCCGGGGGACCCCGGCCTGCTGACGACGAGGGCGCGGACGGTGCTCGCCAACGCCGCGCTGGTCTTCACTGATCCTGATGTGCCCGAAGCGGTGCTCGCCCTGGCGGGTTCCGAGCTGCCGCCGCCATCAGGGCCTGAACCGGCCGAGGCGACCAAGGCCGCCGACGCCTCTGACACGGATGCGGCGCCTGTGATTCCCGGCGGCCCGGACATCCGGCCCGCGCTGGGAGATCCGGCGGAGGTCGCCAAGACGCTGGCCACCGAGGCCCGCACCGGTGTCGACGTGGTCCGGCTGGTGGCCGGTGATCCACTGTCGGTGGACGCGGTGATCACCGAGGTGAACGCACTGGCGAAGACCCACCTGAATTTCGAGATCGTGCCGGGTCTGCCCGACACCACGGCGGTGCCCACGTACGCGGGGCTGCCGCTGGGTTCGGCGCACACCGTCGCCGACGTGCGCGGTGATGTGGATTGGTCGGCGCTGGCCGCCGCGCCCGGCCCACTGATCCTGCATGCCACCGCATCGCATCTGCCCGACGCGGCGCGCACGCTGATCGAGTACGGGCTGGCCGACACCACACCGGCGGTCGTGACCGCGAACGGTACGACGTGCCAACAACGTTCGGTGGAAACCACGCTTGCCGGTCTGCTCGACAAGGCCACGCTGGCGGGTACCGAGCCCGCGCCTCTGGCCGGGCCGCTGGTGGTGACCATCGGCAAGACCGTTGCCAACCGCGCCAAGCTGAACTGGTGGGAGAGCCGCGCCCTGTACGGCTGGACCGTGCTGGTGCCGCGGACAAAGGACCAGGCCGGCGAGATGAGCGAAAAGCTGGTGTCCCACGGCGCATTGCCGATCGAGGTCCCGACCATCGCAGTCGAGCCGCCGCGCAGCCCCGCCCAGATGGAGCGCGCGGTCAAGGGTCTGGTCGACGGCCGGTTCCAGTGGGTGGTGTTCACCTCCACCAACGCGGTGCGCGCGGTGTGGGAGAAGTTCAACGAGTTCGGTCTGGACGCCCGCGCCTTCTCGGGCGTGAAGATCGCCTGCGTCGGGCAGGCCACGGCCGACCGGGTGCGGGCCTTCGGCATCAACCCCGAGCTGGTGCCGTCCGGTGAGCAGTCCTCGCTGGGCCTACTCGACGAATTCCCGCCCTACGACGACGTTTTCGATCCGGTGAACCGGGTGCTCCTGCCGCGCGCCGACATCGCCACCGAGACACTGGCCGAGGGTCTGCGCGAACGCGGCTGGGAGATCGAGGACGTCACCGCCTATCGCACGGTGCGTGCGGCGCCGCCGCCCGCGTCGACCCGCGAGATGATCAAGACCGGTGGCTTCGACGCGGTCTGCTTCACCTCCAGCTCGACGGTGCGCAACCTGGTCGGCATCGCGGGCAAGCCGCACGCGCGGACCATCGTCGCGTGCATCGGCCCGAAAACGGCTGAAACCGCAGCGGAATTCGGCCTGCGCGTCGACGTGCAGCCGGAAGTCGCCGCGGTGGGCCCGCTGGTCGAGGCGCTTGCCGAGCACGCCGCCAGGCTGCGTGCCGAGGGTGCGCTGCCGCCGCCGCGCAAGAAGAGCCGCCGGCGGTAGTGGCTCGCCCGGATTCAGCGGGGACAGCGAACATGACCACTCTTTTGCCCGCCTCTGAGCGACAATGGGCCGACACGCTGCATGGTGCCGACGGTTTGTCGCTCAGAGGCGGGCAAATAGAGGTACCGGTCTTCGCGGACCAGCGCATGACTTCCGACAATGGGTGGATCTGAGGAGCCGAGAGTGGCCTTTCCACGTCACCGACCCCGTCGGCTCCGGTCGACGCCGGCGCTGCGCAAGCTCGTCGCCGAAACGTCGGTCGAGCCAAGGCATTTGGTGCTGCCGATGTTCGTCGCCGACGGCATCGACGAGCCGCGCGACATCGCCTCCATGCCCGGAGTCGTGCAGCACACCCGTGAGTCGCTGCGCCGAGCCGCCGCCGACGCGGTGGCCGCGGGAGTCGGCGGGCTGATGCTGTTCGGGGTGCCACGCGAGGAGGACAAGGACGCCACCGGCTCGGCGGGTGTGGCCGAGGACGGCATCCTCAATGTCGCGCTGCGCGACCTGGCCAAGGACCTCGGCGACGACACAGTGCTGATGGCCGACACCTGCCTCGACGAGTTCACCGACCACGGCCACTGCGGAGTATTGGATGCGGCTGGCCGGGTTGATAATGACGCCACCAACGCCCGCTATGTGGAATTGGCTGTGGCGCAAGCGGAATCGGGTGCCCGTGTGGTGGGCCCGAGCGGGATGATGGACGGTCAGGTCGCGGCGATCCGTGACGGCCTTGACGCCGCCGGTCACGCCGACGCCGTGATCATGGCCTACGCCGCCAAGTTCGCATCGGGCTTCTACGGCCCGTTCCGCGAGGCGGTGGCCTCCAGCCTGCGTGGTGACCGGCGCACGTATCAACAGGACGCAGCCAACGCCCGCGAGGCGGTGCACGAGATCGAGCTGGACATCGAGGAAGGCGCCGACATCGTGTTGGTCAAGCCGGCGATGAGCTATCTCGACGTCGTGCGCGCCGCCGCGGACATCTCGCCGGTGCCGGTGGCGGCGTATCAGGTCTCGGGCGAGTACGCGATGATCAGCGCCGCGGCCGCCAACGGCTGGATCGATCTGCAGACGGTGGCGCTGGAGGCGTTGACCAGCATCCGGCGCGCAGGCGCCGACATTGTGCTGACGTACTGGGCGGCCGACGTAGGTGGCTGGCTGGCGTGACGGAGCCGCAGCCGACGACCGAGCCTGGCAGGCCCGAGGACGTCGACACCGGATTCTGGCTGTGGGTGGCGGCGCTGCCGCTGATGGTCGCGGGATACGTCGTCGACCTCGTGACGATGGGGACGAATCATCCGCCGGTGATCGTGTACGCGGTCTCGGCGGTGTTCGTGCTCGTGCTTTCGGCGGTCGTGGTGACATTCCTGATTCTGATGCGGCACGGCTACCGGTGGGCGCGCACGGTGTTGACGGGCGGCGGAATCTCGTCGGTGGTATACACGGTGACCAGCCTGTTCACGGTGGGCCGGCCGCCCGCCGCGGCGGTCACATACGCGGTCACCGCGATCGTCGGGTCGGTGCTGATCGCGGGCGGTGTGTTCCTGTTGCATCGCAAAGACGCCCACACGTTCTTCAGTAGATGAACCGTTAGGCTGGCCGGGACATGACAGCCCCACAGTCGCGACCGCGTGTCGTCACCGCCGCATTCTGGTGCTGGCTGGTCGCCTCGCTGCTGCTGATCGTCGGCGGTCTTCTCGCCGCCTCCGTGGCGCTGCCTGCGGTTTATCGCGGCGCGGGCGTAATCACCGCCCTGGCCGGTGCCGGACTGGCGTTTCTTGCCGGGCGCAGCCGACAGGGGGATGCCCGCTTCCGCAGGGCCGCGGTCGTCCTCTCCCTGACGATCGTCGTGCTGGTGGCCCTCGTGGCGGTGTTCGGGGTGGTGCACGTGCTCACGCTGCTGGCGGTGCTCCCGCTGATCGCCGGGACCGTCCTGATTACCCGACCGGCGGCGTCGATGTCCGACAAGGAGCCGCAGTGATCGAGGGCGGCCCACCGCCCGAGGTGCTGTTCTACGAGCAGGGCGCCAGCTGGTGGTGGCTACTCGCAGGCCCCGCTTCGGGTATCGCGATGGCGCTGATTCAGATGTCCGCGGGCTACGGCATTCAGCTGCTGGTCCCCGCCGTTTTCTTCGTGCTGGTGACGGGTTTCCTCGCGATTCAGGTCAAGGCCGCGCGCATCCACACGTCGGTGGAGTTGACGCCCGATCATCTGCGGCAGGGCGCCGAACGCCTCAGCATCGATGACATCGTGCGCATCTACCCCGAGCCGAAAGGCCCGGACGAACCGAAGTGGCAGTCGGCCCGCGCGCTCGGGGAACTCACCGGTGTACCGCGGGGGCGCACCGGCATCGGCCTGAAGCTGACCAACGATCGCGCCGCCCAGGCGTGGGCGCGCAAGCACAAGCAACTGCGGGCCGTGCTGACGCACTTGGTGGAAGAGCGCATACCCCCGGAACCGGCGTGATGAGGGCCCGGGTCGAACTGGTTCTGGCCGTCGTCGCGGCGGCAGGCTGTGTGCTGAGCTGGTTGGCCGCCAGTTCGACGGTGGCAGTGGCGCCGGTGCTGGACGGTGAACCCCAGACGATGTCGGTCGTCTACAGCCCGCCGCTGCTGGTGCTGTCCTTGTTTCTGGTGACGGTCGCCGGGGTGCTGGCGGTGCTGGGGATCGCGCGTATTCGTCGCGGCTAAGCGCCGAAACGGTATTCCAGCAGGCCCTTCCTCGAATTTTTCTCTGCATGGTTTCAGCCTCGTGCGCGTGTTGTCGTGAGCATGCTCACAACCGGTTGGTACAAAGTTCGAAATCTGTAACACTGTTCCACATGACGGAGCTGGCGCAGACCCCGCAACGCACCGGCGACACCCTGCCGCTGGGCCCGCAGTCGCTGGTCTGGCGCTACTTCGGCGACAACCGGATGTATCTCATCGGCCCGCGTCCGGCGGTGTTGCAGAACATGCTTGCCGAACTCGGCCAGGGCGTGCTCGACCACTCCACCTTCTTCGCCGACACCGCCGAGCGGCTCAAGCGCACCATCCCGCCGATCTTCAACACCGTCTACGGCTCTGACGACGACCCCTCTGGTTCCGAAGCCGGCACAAAAGTCCGCGACTTCCACCACCACGTCAAGGGCGATATGCCAGACGGCGGCCGTTACCACGCGCTCGATCCGGACACCTACTTCTGGGCGCACGCCACCTTCGTCGAACAGGTGCTGTACTTCGCCGACACCTTCGTCAAGCGGCTGACGCAGGCCGAGAAGGAACAGATCTACCTCGAATCCAAGACCTGGTACCGCCGCTACGGAGTCAGCGACCGGCCGATGCCGGCCAACTACGCCGAGTTCGAACGCTACTGGGACCGGATGATGGGCGAGATCGTCGTCGCGCATCCGACCGCCAAATACGGCGTCGGCTATGTCACCAAGGGCTTCCCGTGCCCGAAGGCCGTGCCGCCGGCGCTGTGGCGGCTCATTGCGCCGGTGTTCAACTCGGTGGCCGCATTCCTGACGACAGGCGGCCTGCCGCCGCGGGCGCGGGAACTTCTCGGGTTGCCATGGAGCGACCGTCAGGAGCGTCGCTACCAGCGATTCGCAGCAATCTGGCGGTCGCGACCGGTGAATTGGGTGTGGGATCATCTGCCGATGCGGCTGCGCTACAACGGCTACGCCCTAAAGGGCTATGGCCACACCTAATAGGCTGCCTGATCCCACCCTGCAAGCCATCCTCGACGCCGCCGTCGTCGAGTTCGAGCGGCACGGCTTTCGACGGGTTGCCCTCGATGAGGTCGCACGCCGGGCACGGGTCAGCCGCACCACCATCTACCGGCGGTTCGCGAACAAGGACGAATTGGTCTCGGCCGTCATCGAACGCGAGAACGTCCGGCTGTTCGCCGACATCGCCGCTGAGTTGAAACAGGCTGGGCCGCAGTCGAATTACTATGTCGAAGCGTTCACGCTGTCGATACTGAAGTTTCGTCGCCATCGGGTGCTGGACCGGATGATCACCGACGAGCCCGGGTTGGTGATCGAGCTGGCCGGACAGCATTACGCTGCCGCGATCGAGCGGATGGCCGAAGCGCTGCGAGTGATCTTCCCGCCCGGCTTTGCCGAAAGGATCGGAGAGCAGGCGGTCACCGAGCTGGCCGACACCATCCTTCGGTACGCGGCGATGGCGCTGCTGTTGCCGAGCGCGCGACCGCTCGAGACGGCTGACGACATCCGGGCCTTCGCGACGCGGCACTTCCTGCCAAGCCTGCCTGTCGCGCTGCGGTCCGTGCCGGCTGGTTAGCTGCGCTGCGTTTTGTCATCCGGACCATCGGGCAGCCCTACCACATGAGTACTGAAGAACAGCAACAAAGCGCATCCGGGGAACAGCAACAAAGCGCATCCGGGGAACAGCAAAAGAGCGCTTCCGGGGGACAGCAACAAACCGCTTCCGGGCAATTGACCGAGAAGCCCGAGGTCACCGACGAGCACAGGGACAAGGCCAGGGACATGGCCAAGGCCTACGACGACGACCTTCAGACAACCACTCTGCCCGGCAGCGAAGGGACGGTCTCTGGAACGGCCGTCACCGACTGGGTCGACGACAAAGACAAGGGCCACATCGAAACCACCGCCGAGGAGGGCAACGTCGAATTCCGAAAAACCGAGGAATTCCGCAAGAAGCAGGAGGAGTGACGCAGGAGGTCGACAATTCGGGCGGGCAGCGGGGTGTGCCTACGCTAGTCAGTTGTGACACCGCTTGAGCAAGTCGCACCGGCGTTCATCGAAATGGCCCACTCGATCGTCTGGGCCTCCGTCGCCACCGTCGACGAACATGGCCGGCCCCGAACCCGCATTCTGCATCCGATCTGGGAGTGGGACGGCACCGACCTATTCGGCTGGATTGCCACTGTGCCCAGCCCGGTCAAGAAGGCTCACCTCGCCGTCCACCCGGAAATGGCGGTGAGTTACTGGACCACGACCCAGGACACCTGCGCCGCGGAGTGCCTGGTGGAGTGGTATCACGACGACGAGACCCGAGCCGCGGTCTGGAACAAGTTTGCGACCGGACCCGCACCGGTCGGCTACGACCCGTCCATAATCGGAATGTGGGCCGAAGGCCCGACATCTGATCAGTTCGCCGCGCTGCGGCTCACCCCGTATCGCCTGCGAGTGATGCCCGGCACGGTAATGATGAAGGGTGAAGGCCAAACCCTCACCTGGACCGGGATATGAATCCGACGACCACCGAGACCCTTGACGTCACCGCGCTGCCGTTGGCACCGAAAAACCCGCTGCCACTTCGCCAGTTGGTGAAGTTGGTACGCACTCTGGACACCGGCCAGGAAGTGATCCGCGACGCCGGCGGCGCCATCACGCGGATTCAGTTCGGCCCGAAATGGTTGTTCCCGCCGATTGTGGCGGTCATGTCGCCCGAGGGCATCCGTGACGTGCTGGGTCGCAACGACGCCGTCTCGGAGCGGTGCATCATTCACGAGGAAGTGCGGCACGCCGCCGGCGACAGTTTGTTCGTTCTGCCCACCGAGTTGTGGCGGCCGCGCAAACGCGCACTGCAAACGGTGTTCACCAAACACAACGTCCGCAATTTCGGCGGCTATATGTCCCAGGCTGCGCAAGCGTTCGTCGACCGGTGGCGTGATGGCGGCGACGTCGACCTGAACGTCGAATGCCGGCGGCTGACGATGCAGTCGCTCGGCCGCTCCGTGCTGGGTGTCGATCTCAACGAGCGCGCTGACGTCATCGCAGAACACATGCATGTCGCGTCCTCCTACACCGCCGATCGCGCGCTGCGACCGGTGCGCGCACCGCGATGGCTACCGACGCCGGCACGTCGGCGCGCCCGCGCCGCGGTCGCCGCGATGCGCCGGGTGACCAACGAAATGCTGCAGGCGTGCCGTGCGGATCCGACCCGCGATGCACCGCTGGTGCACGCGCTGATCGCCGCGACCGACCCAGAGACCGGCCAGTCGCTCTCCGACGACGACATCTCCAACGACCTGCTGATCTTCATGCTGGCCGGCCACGACACCACCGCGACGGCACTCACCTATGCGCTGTGGGTGCTGGGGCACCATCCCGACGTGCAGGACCGCGTCGCCGCGGAGGCCGCCGAGATCGGCGACCGGGAACCGACACCGGCGGATGTGCCTCGGCTCGGATACACCGTCCAGGTATTGCGAGAGGCGCTCCGGCTGCAATCGCCCGCCGCGGGGGTGGCGCGGCTGGCGACGCGCGACATGGCGGTGGGCGGCTATCGAGTCGAGGCCGGCAGCCTCATGGCCGTGGGACTGTATGCCCTGCACCGGGATCCGGCCCTATGGGACCGACCGCTGGTCTTCGATCCGGACCGGTTCAGCCCGGAATCGACCAAGGACCGCGACCGCTGGCAGTTTGTCCCGTTCCTCGCGGGGCCGCGCTCATGCATCGGTGAACACTTCGCGATGTTGGAAACGACCCTCGCGATGGCAACCATCGTCCGGTCGCTCGAAATCCGGTCCATTGGCGAGGATTTCCCGGTCGCAGTGCCGTTCACCACGGTCGCTGACGGGCCGATCTGGGCACACGTGAATCCGCGGAACTAATCGCACGTAACAGGGCGGACATACCGAGCACCAGGCCGCGTTACATCACCGGCCTAGCCTCGCGGGATGCCACGCCAGCGACTCACGCAGCGCACCGTCAGTGCCGGCGGTGTGACGTACGCCTTCAACGGCCTGGTCGAGGTGATGGCCAAGGCCACGCCGCTGCGGTCCGGCGATGAGCTGGCCGGCTGCGCCGCACACTCCGACGCAGAACGCGCCGCCGCCCAGCAGGCACTGGCCGACACGGCGCTGACGGTATTCCTCGAAGAGATGGTGATTTCATACGAGGACGACGAAGTCACCCGCCTGATCATCGACAGCCATGACCGAGTGGCGTTCCAGCGCATCTCGCATCTGTCCGTAGGTGAATTGCGCGACTGGCTGCTCGACGTCGCTGCCGGGGACCCTGCGGTCGCAGCCGCGACGCTCGCTGGCGTCAGCCGCGCCATCACACCCGAAATGGCCGCGGCCGTAAGCAAAATCATGCGCAACCAAGACCTCATCGCGGTCGCGCACGCGATGACGGTGACGTCGGCGTTCCGCACCACGGTCGGCCTGCCCGGCACGTTGGCCACCCGGTTGCAGCCGAATCACCCGACCGACGACCCACGTGGTATCGCGGCGTCCACCTTGGACGGCTTGCTGCTCGGTTGCGGCGATGCGGTGATCGGCATCAACCCGGCCACCGATTCACCCGAAGCCACCGCGGATCTGCTCCACCTGCTCGACGAGATCCGCGACCGCTACGCGATTCCCACCCAATCCTGTGTGCTGTCGCACGTCACCACGACGATCGAGCTCATCGAGCGCGGGGTCCCAGTGGACCTGGTGTTCCAGTCGGTGGCCGGCACGGAGACCGCCAACAAGGCGTTCGGTGTCGACATCGCGCTGCTGCGGGAGGGGATGGCGGCCGGGAGGTCGCTGAACCGGGGCACCGTCGGCAACAACGTCATGTACCTGGAGACGGGGCAGGGATCGGCGTTGAGTTCTGGTGCGCACCTCGGCGTGGGCGGGCAGCCTGTCGACCAACAGACGCTGGAGGCCCGTGCCTACGCCGTTGCGCGGGATCTGGAGCCGCTGCTGGTCAATACCGTTGTCGGTTTCATTGGGCCGGAGTACCTCTACGACGGCAAGCAGATCATCCGCGCCGGCCTGGAAGACCACTTCTGCGGCAAGCTGCTTGGCCTGCCGATGGGCGTCGACGTCTGCTACACGAATCACGCCGAAGCCGACCAAGACGACATGGACACCCTCGTGACGCTGCTCGGCGCGGCGGGCGTCGCATTCGTCATCGCGGTCCCGGGAGCCGACGACGTGATGCTGGGTTACCAGAGCCTGTCGTTTCACGACGCGCTCTACGCCCGCCAGGTGCTCGGGCTGCGGCCGGCCCCGGAGTTCGAGGCGTGGCTGCGCAGCCTCGGCATGAGCGATGGCAACGGCCGGGTACTGCCGATCGAAGTGGACCAGTCGCCGCTGCGAGCGCTGACCGCGAAGGCGCGCGCGTGACAAGTCCTGCCGCACAAGAATTTTGGGATAACCTGCGGCTGACGACGCAGTCGCGTATCGGCCTGGGCCGCGCCGGCAACGCCCTGCCGACCGCCCGGGTGCTGGAGTTCAAGGTGGCCCACGCGGCCGCGCGTGACGCCGTGCATGTTCCGCTCGACGTGGATGGCTTCAGGGCCAGGATCGCCGCCGTCGGCACCGGCGCCCCGGCAGTCGTCGCCAGCCGGGCCGCCGGCCGCGGAGAATACCTGCGCCGACCCGACCTGGGCCGGTTGCCGGCGAGTCTGGAATCGGTGCCGGCAGACAACGCCGACATCGGCATCGTGCTGGCCGACGGGCTCTCTGCGCGCGCCCTCGTCGATCATGGCGAAGACCTGTTCACCGCCCTGGTGTCGGCACTCGGTGAGACCTATTCGATCGCCGCGCCCGTCATCGCCACCCACGCACGCGTGGCACTCGGTGACCACATCGGTGCGCAGATGGGGGTCCGCACGCTGATCGTGGTCGTCGGTGAGCGACCGGGCTTGTCGGTCGCCGACAGCCTCGGCATCTACCTGACCCACGGGCCGCGACCCGGACGCACCGACGCCGATCGCAACTGCATCTCGAACATCCACCCACCAGACGGCCTCGGGTACGCCGAGGCCGCGCGCGTGACGGCGGGGCTGGTTGCAGGCGCGCGACGGCTGGGCCGCTCGGGCGTCGACCTCAAGGACACCTCACGTGCAGACGAGCTGACGTTGCGGCCGACGCTGATCCTGGACTGATATCAGGCCGCGCGCATCAGATCGACCGCCACTGAACCGTGCCAGCCATTGCGGTAGTTGCGGGACAGCCATCAAACTCGTAAGTCATGGCCTATCTCAAGCCCCCATGGCTCACCCGCGAGGTATTCAACAAGATCGCGTTGGCGACCGGGATGAGCAACACCGAGAAGCTGACCGTGACCCGGCGCCGTAGCAAGCAGCCGCAAGATGTTCCGGTAATCCCGGTCGAGGTCGGCGGCACCAAATATGTGGTGTCCACCCGCGGCGAATCCGACTGGGTGAAGAACCTGCGTGCCGACCCCAACGCGACCATCGGGTCCGCGCCGTACGTCGCGCGGGAAATCCCTGAGCAGGACCGGCAAGCGGTTCTCACCGCCTATCGCGAGAAAGCCGGCCGCGCCGTCGAGGGCTACTTCCGCAAGCTGCCCCGCGAGGCGGATCATCCCGTTTTCGTCGTGACACCAAAGGGGTAGTCGGGGTCCATGGCTTACCTCAAGCCCTCCTGGTTCAACCGCGCAATCTTCAACAGGATCGCGACGACATTCAGCTTCGGACCGTTCGAGACGATGGTCGTCACCAAGCGGGTCAGTAAGCAGCAGCAGAAGATCCCGGTCACCCCGATCGAGGTCGACGGCGTGAAATACCTGGTGTCGGCGTACGGCGAAACGGAGTGGGTGAAGAACATCCGGGCCAACCCAGACATCGAGCTCGGCGGTAGGGGCTACCGGGCGTCGGAGACTCCCGTCGACGCGAGAAAGCCCATACTCGACGCGTACCAGGCCGAAGTCGGCAAGTACGTCGACGAGCAGTTCCGTCAGCTGCCCGAGCCCGCCGACCATCCGGTGTTCTCGCTCACGCTGAGCGCCTAACGCGCCGACTGCACGGTTGTTCGCGCAGGCTCTCTCGATGTTTGTGTCCAACAACCGTGCATTCGGCGGGGTCATCACGGGCCAACGACTACACCCCGTAGTTGACGCCTTTGGGCTGGCTGGGACACTGGTGGCCATGTCCAGCACCGACGTCTCTGCGAAACTGTTCGCCGACGCGTGTGCGGTTATCCCCGGCGGGGTGAACTCGCCGGTGCGGGCGTTTTCCTCGGTCGGCGGCACCCCGCGGTTCATCACCTCCGCGACGGGCTACTGGCTGACCGATGCCGATGACAACCGCTACGTCGACCTGGTGTGCTCGTGGGGGCCGATGATCCTCGGCCACGCCCACCCCGCCGTCGTCGAGGCGGTACAGCGCGTGGCCCGCGACGGCCTGTCGTTCGGCGCGCCGACGCCCTCGGAGACCGAGCTGGCCACCGAGATCATCGGCCGCGTCGCCCCGGTGCAGCGGCTGCGCATGGTCAACTCCGGCACCGAGGCCACCATGAGCGCGATCCGGCTGGCCCGCGGGTACACGGGCCGTGCCAAGATCATCAAGTTTTCCGGCTGCTATCACGGCCACAGCGACGCGCTGCTGGCCGACGCCGGCTCGGGTGTCGCCACGTTGGGCCTCCCGTCCTCGCCGGGAGTGACCGGTGCCGCCACCGCCGACACGATTGTGTTGCCGTACAACAACATTGCCGCTATCGAGGAAGTGTTCGGACGGTTCGGTGACGAGATCGCCTGCGTCATCACCGAGGCCAGCGCAGGCAATATGGGCACGGTCGCGCCACTGCCTGGCTACAACGCTGCGCTGCGCCGCATCACCGCCGAGCACGGCGCGCTGCTCATCTCCGACGAGGTGATGACCGGTTTCAGGGTCAGCCGATCCGGTTGGTACGGCGTCGATCCCGTCGACGCCGACCTGTTCACCTTCGGCAAGGTGATGAGCGGTGGGCTGCCCGCCGCCGCGTTCGGCGGCCGCGCCGAGGTGATGGAGCGACTCGCTCCGCTGGGGCCGGTGTATCAGGCGGGCACGCTTTCGGGCAACCCGGTCGCCATGGCCGCGGGGCTCGCCACGCTGCGGGCCGCCGACGACGCCGCCTACGCCGCGCTGGACGCCAACGCCGACCGGCTGGCCGCGCTGCTCGGCGAGGCATTGACAGAGGCCGGTGTGGCACACCGGGTTCAGCGCGCAGGCAACATGCTGTCCGTCTTCTTCGCCGACGAGCCCGTCCACGACTTCGCGTCCGCGCGCGCCAGTGAAACATGGCGCTTCCCACCGTTCTTCCACGCCCTGCTTGACGCCGGCGTCTACCCGCCGCCAAGCGCATACGAAACCTGGTTTGTCTCAAGCGTTCTGGACGACGACGCCTTCGAGCGCATCGCCGATGCCATGCCCGGCGCCGCCCGCGCCGCCGCGGAAGCGAAAAAACCCGCATGACCGAGAAGACGATCGTGCACGTGATGCGCCACGGCGAGGTACACAACCCCGACAAGATCCTGTACGGCCGACTGGCCGACTACCACCTCTCGGAACGGGGCCGGTCGCAGGCGCAAGCGGTGGCCGACTGGCTGGCGCTGCGCGACATCGTCTATGTGGTTGCCTCGCCGCTGGAGCGCGCGCAGGAGACCGCGGAGCCGATTGCGACGCGCCTTGGCCTGCCGATCGACGCCGACGACGACCTGATCGAGTCGATGAACATCTTTCAGGGCCAACGTGTCTCGCCCGGTGATGGTGCCCTTCGCGATCCCCGCAACTGGTGGTATCTGCGTAACCCGCGCACGCCGTCATGGGGTGAGCCGTATGCGGAGATCGCGGCGCGAATGACGGCTGCGCTGTACCGGGCCCGGATCAAGGCTGCGGGTCATGAGGCGGTGTGCGTCAGTCATCAGCTGCCCGTGGAAACGCTGCGCCGGGCGATGACGGGTCAGGCTTTGCATCATTTTCCGACACGGCGGATGTGTAATCTGGCCTCGCTGACCTCCTTCTATTTCCACGGCGATACCTACGTCGGCTGGGGATACTCAGAGCTGGCCGGGCAGTGAAGTGAAGAGGCTGGCGGCACTGGCAAGCGCGGCGATCGTCGCGCTCGCTGGCTGCTCCACCGGTGAGGACGCCGTCGCGCAGGGCGGGACCTTCGAATTCGTGGCACCCGGTGGAAAGACCGACATCTTCTACGATCCGCCCGAAAGGCGTGGCAGCCCAGGCCCGTTGGCCGGCCCCGAGTTGATGGACCCCGCCAAGACGATCTCGCTCGAAAACTTCACCGGCAAGGTCGTCGTGATCAATGTGTGGGGGCAGTGGTGCGGACCATGCCGTACCGAGATCACGCAGCTGCAGAAGGTGTATGACGCCACTCGCGGGCAGGGTGTCGCGTTTCTCGGTATCGATGTTCGCGACAACAACCGTGACGCTGCACGCGATTTCATCGTCGACCGTAAGGTCACGTTCCCATCGATCTACGACCCGCCGATGCGCAGCATGATCGCGTTCGGCGGCAAGTACCCGACCACCGTCATCCCGTCCACCGTGGTGCTGGACCGCCAGCACCGGGTCGCCGCGGTGTTCCTGCGGGAACTGCTCGCCGAGGATCTCCAGCCGGTCGTGGAAAGGCTTGCGGCCGAACCGGAGCCGAAGACATGACGGGTTTCGCTGAGACCGCCGCCGCCGGACCGGTACTGGTGGCGGTCGGCGTGTCCGTGCTGGCCGGGCTGGTCTCGTTCGCCTCGCCCTGCGTGGTGCCGCTGGTTCCGGGCTACCTGTCCTACCTGGCGGCCGTCGTCGGAGTGGAAGAACAGCCCGGCCAATTGGCGGTGCGCACCGCGCGGCTGCGGGTCGCCGGCGCGGCGCTGCTGTTCGTCGCGGGCTTCACCGCGGTCTTCCTGCTGGGCACGGTCGCCGTGTTGGGGATGACGACGACGCTGATCAGCAATCAGCTTCTACTGCAACGCATCGGCGGAGTGATCACGATCGTGATGGGCCTGGTGTTCGTCGGCTTCATCCCGGCGCTGCAGCGCGAGGCCCGGTTCACGCCCCGGCAGGTGTCCACGCTCGGCGGCGCGCCATTGCTCGGCGCGGTCTTCGGGCTGGGCTGGACACCGTGCCTGGGCCCGACGCTTACCGGTGTCATTGCAGTGGCGTCAGCGACCGACGGCACCAGCGTGGCCCGCGGCACCGCCTTGGTCATCGCGTACTGCCTGGGGCTGGGAATCCCGTTCGTGCTGTTGGCCTTTGGCTCCGCGCGCGCGGTGCAGGGGCTTAGTTGGTTGCGGCGGCACACCCGCGGCATCCAGATCTTCGGCGGGGTGTTGCTGATCCTCGTCGGCACCGCGCTGGTGACCGGGTTGTGGAACGACTTCGTGTCCTGGGTGCGCGACGCGTTCGTCAGCGACGTGAG
>JAJKIB010000212.1 GCA_021154745.1 Mycobacterium sp. | reverse complement strand
GTCGGCCGCAACCCCGAGATGGCGATAGCTGGGGCCAGCGACGATTCGGTCCAGGCCACGGGTGTCGTGCGGGCGACGATCGATCGAATTGTCGTGCTGGGCTTCGAGGTTCGCGTGGAGCTGACCAACGCGGCGGACCATACGCGCTTCACCGCGCAGATCACCCGCGGCGACGCCGAGGCGCTGGGGCTGAAGGAAGGCGACACGGTGTACGTGCGTGCCACCCGGGTGCCGCCGCTGCCCGGCGGCACCGAGATCCCAAGGGCCGACAACGCCGACGACGACGAGGCGCTGACGACGGCCTAGGTTTGGTCCCGGAACGCTGAGGTTGTCTCGGTTCACGGTGATCGCAATGGTGTTCGTGCGGGGTTGCTGCTCTGGCTGTGTCGCGATGACGGCGACGACGCTGCGCAATTCACGCCTCTTCGAAGGACATCAGCCTCCGCATGATCGAACTGACCGACCTCACCAAGGCTTACGGCCGCGGTAACCAACGCACCGTGGTGCGATCAACTTCCGCGTCGACGCCGGCGAGATCCTGGCGGTCGTCGGGCCCAGCGGCGCCGGCAAAAGCACGCTGGCCCAGTGCATCAACCTGCTGACTCCGCCGACGTCTGGGTCCGTCGTCGTCAACGGTGAAGACCTGACCACACTGTCAGCACGGCAGCTGCGCGTGGCCCGCCGGCGGATCGGCACCGTGTTCCAGTCGGCCGGACTGCTGGAACGACGTACCGCCGCCGAGAACGTCGCCCTGCCGCTGGAGTACCTCGGGGTGACCGCTGACGAATCGAAGAAGCGCGTCGCCGAACTGCTCGATCGGGTGGGCCTGTCGCAGCGTGCCGACCACTATCCGTTCCAGCTCTCCGGTGGCCAGCGCCAACGCGTCGGCATCGCCAGGGCGCTCGCGCTGCGGCCCTCGGTCCTGCTGTCCGACGAGGCCACCGCCGGGCTGGCGCATCCTCGCCGCCGCCGACCCGAACATCGCGCAGGTTCCGCACAGCCATTTCGTCTACGTGAACCTGCTGCGGCTGGCCGGCACGGCCGACCAGCTCCGCCGCTACGGCGGCGAGGTGCTGCGCGGCGCCAGGATCGCCAACGCCCAGTCCGAGCACGGCGGCGCAACGGTCGCGGACGTGACCACCACGCTGCAACCCACGGGAGACGGACTCCGGATCGACGGCGCCAGGTACTACTGCACCGGCTCGCTGTTCGCCGACATACTCGCGGTGCTCAAGCGACTGGACGATCCGGAAGGCATCAGCGGTCTGGGTGCGGGTGAGTACATCGCGTACCTTCCAGCCCAGTCTGCGGGTGTCCAGATCGTCGACGACTGGGATGCCTTGGGGCAGAGGACGACCGGCAGCGGAACCGTGACCTTTGACGGAGTCGTCGTCCGACCCGACCAGCTCGTTGCCAGGGCGGACGCCGTCAACGCGCCCACCGGCTACGGCGCGTTCGCGCAACCGCTGCACGCGGCGATCGACGCCGGCATTGCACGTGGCGCACTCGAGGCCGCGACGCGATTCGTGCGGTCGAGCAGCGGGCCGTGGTTCGAGGCGAAGGTGGAGCGTGCAATCGACGACCCACTGACCATCCAACGGTTCGGCGAACTGAGCGTGACTGTGGCGGCCGCCGAGGCGACACTGGCCGCTGCGGGTGCGGCAGTCGACGCCGTGACGACGCTTCCCGCCCCGGGTGCCGCAGAGCGCGCCTCCGTCGCGGTCGCCACCGCGAAGATCCTGTCCGACAAGGCAGCCAACGAGGTGTCCAGCGCGCTGTTCGAGGTCAGCGGAACTCGAAGCGTGGCAGCGGGCCAGAATCTGGATCACTTCTGGCGCAACGCGCGCACCCATACGCTGCACGACCCCGTCAGGTGGAAGTACCAACACATCGGCCGTGCGCTGTTACACGGCACACCGCCGCCGCTTCATGGAGTGATCTGACCCGCGCCGCCGTTGCCTGGTGGCTGTCATTCGCTGACGGAACTCAGCATCTCGAGCACCAGCTTGTGTCCGGGTGGTTGCGTGCCGAGGTCAGCATGTGCGCCAACGACCTCCGTGAACGGCACTGTCGTCACGGCCGGACCACGAAGACTGCCGTCGGCGATCCGATTCAGTTGGTCGGTCAGGATGTGCCGGTACTTCACCGGCTGCAGTGCCACAAGCAAGGGCACTGAACATACCCGTTCGCGCGGCGAGGCATAACGCCGCAAGTTAGCGACCAGACCGCCGACGGCCGCGTCCCGCCGTCCGTGCCCGGGCCGCTCGGCCCACGCCGTCCGTACGAGGGTGCCGCGCGGCGCGATGGCGGCCCGAACCAGGGGACTGCCGGTGTGGTCGATGCCGGCGTCGGCGCCGCCTGACGTCAGTTCCCGCACCTGCACCGGCCAGTCTGGGTTGTGGTAATCCGCGACATGTGCGCCGAGCGACTCGGCGAAACCGCGGGTGCGTTCCGACGCGGTCCCAACGACTTTCACGTCATTGGCGCGACCGTATTGGCTGACCAAGGCACCAACCGAACCCGAGACGCCCTGCACGAAAATGGTCCCGCCGCTTGGTGGCCGGCCCAGTTCGATGGCCAGTGCCGCCGTCACTACGTCCAGTGGTAAGGCGGCTGCCCGAGCCGACTCAAGTGAATCCGGCACCGGCACAAGACGATTCGATGGCAGATCGAGTTCGGTTGTGTAGCTGCCCATTCGGGCCAGGCACCCGGTGACGCGCATGCCCGGTCGCAGCCCTCTGCGCTCTGCTGCGGCATCGACGGTTTCCAGCACGCCGACGAAGTCATAGCCGGGAATGAAACCCGGCCGAGGCTGGAGGAGATAGTCGCCCGAGCGCGCCATCGCGTCGGTGGACCCGACCGAGGCATGCGTCACCCGCACCCGCACCTTCTTGCGACTCGGCGGTGCAGACGTGAACTCTTCGATCTCCAAGACCTCCGGGCCTCCGAAGCGACGGACCCGAGTGCGCAACGCTTTGGCAGCCATCCGACTTACGGTACAGTGTGCATCGTATGTCTGACAAGCTAGGCCGCCCGCGCGACACCTCCGTCGACGCCGCCATCGCCGCGGCGACCGAATCGGTACTCCTTGCCGAGGGCTACGCGGCGGTATCCATCGACAGGGTCGCCAAAACAGCCGGCACCACGCGTGCCGCTGTCTACCGTCGAGTCAAGAGCCGCGGGGAACTCGTCATCGGCCTCCTGATCCATCGGTTCGGCACGTCGCCCGCGCCAGACACCGGCGACCTGCGTCAAGACATCGAAACCGTCCAAGCACTTCAGCGCGTCTTCTTCGCCGATGCCATCGTGCGCGCCGGGCTCGCCGGTGTCCTCAGCGACACGTACGCCGAACCCACCCTCGGCGCCGTTCTGTACGACCGTTTCATCGCGCCCCGGCGCCATTCGGTGGCCGCGATGCTGGCCCGAGCCGCCGACCGCGGGCAGGTCGCCCCCGTCGACGACCCAGCCCGCATCTCCGACATACTCACCGGACCGCTCCTGTTTCGCACACTCGTACCAGCGATCGGGCAGATCGATGACGCTCTGGTCGAAACCACCGTCAACGCCGCGCTCAACGCGTTGTCAGCCTCTTAGGCAGCGATGCGTTCGGCGAGCGCCTGATCGAAGCGGTCCAACACCGTATCGGCCACCAGACGGTGCGCACCCAGCGGAGCGGCCATCGGAATCTGTTGCGCGCGTGCATATTCGGCAACACGATCGGTGATCCGCCCGTGCGCGAGGAACCACGGCGCGATGACCAATCTGGTGGCGCCGCGCTCGCGCAGTATGTCAGTGGCATCGGCCAGCGTCGGGTGCGGCCCGGTGGCGAAGGCAGTGGTGGCGGTCCACCTTGTGTGCTGGACGAGATAGTCGGCGACCAACGCGGTGCGCGCATTGGCTTGGGGGCGTGAGGATCCCACCGCTGTGACGAGGACGCCCACGTCGCTGTCGAGTTGCGATACTCCAGCGTGTGTCAAGCGTTGTCGAAGTACCGCAACGAGCCGGTCATCCTCGCCGAGGACGTCGGCCTGCCGGCAAGTGGGCGCCGATTCGCGGATCATCGCGGGGATGTCGACACGGGCGTGGTAGGCATCGGCGAGCAGCAGTGGCACTACGACGGAGTTTCGCCCAGCCGCGGCTAACACGTCCCGGAGGTTGGGGGAGTTCTGCTCGCAGAACGCCACCCGGACGTCGACATCGCGTCGCAGCATCCGGATGGTGTGCGCCACCTCGTGTGCCGATGCCGCCGAACGCGGATCGGCACTGCCGTGCGCCGTCAGGACAAGCATCGGGTGGTGGGTGGGAAGCAACGGGGTCACGAGGCGTGCAAACCGCATTCCGTCTTCGACAAACCCGCCCAGCGACCGCTGCGCGGGTCGGCACCCTCGACGGGCTTCGCGGTGCAGGGCGCGCAGCCGATCGACGGATAGCCTTCGAACACAAGGGGATTGACCAGCACATCGTTGGCGTCGATGTAGGTCTGCATATCCTCGTCGCTCCACGCCGCCAGAGGGTTGATCTTCACCAGCCCAAATGCCTTGTCCCAGCTGATCAGCGCCGCGTTGGCGCGCGTCGGCGCCTCGACCCGGCGGATGCCCGTCACCCACGCGGAGTAGCCGCGCAGCGCCGCCGAAAGCGGCTCGACCTTACGCATCCGGCAGCATTCGTTGGGTTCGCGGGCGAACAAGTCCTTGCCGAAAAGCTCGTCCTGCTTGGCGACCGCGTTTTCGGGCGTCACATTGACCACATTGATGTCGTAGACGGCCTCGACCGCGTCACGCGTGCCGATGGTCTCGACGAAGTGGTAGCCGGTGTCCAGGAACAGCACGTCCACACCGGGACGCACCTTCGCTGCGAGATCGACCAGCACCGCGTCCTGCATGTTGGACGCCACGATGTAGTTGCCGCCGAAGTTCTCGTCGGTCCAGCGCAACAGGTCATCGGCGGCGGCGCCCTCGAGTTCCGCCGCACCACGCTCGGCCAGCTGCTGTAGGTCGCTCTCCGAAATCAAATCCGTCACTTCAGGTCCGCCTCATCTGCTCGTACTGCCCACGTAGCGAAACGCTCGCCCTGCTCGCGTTGTTTCACGAAATTGCGAACAACTCTGTCGATGTAGTCGCCGATCTCGCTGGAGAGCACCTTGTGCTGACGCAACTTGCGGCCGAAACCGCTGTCCAGACCCAGGCTGCCGCCCAGATGCACCTGGAAACCCTCGACCGAATTGCCGTGGCCGTC
>JAJKIB010000211.1 GCA_021154745.1 Mycobacterium sp. | reverse complement strand
GCTGCTGAGCCAGGATTGGTCCCGTGTCGGTTCCCGCGTCGACAAGATGAACGGTGCAACCGGTCACCTTGACGCCGTACGCCAGCGCCGCAGGCACGGCGCGCGCACCGGGGAAGGCGGGCAGCAACGCCGGGTGCGTATTCACCACGCGACCGGGAAACCGGGAAAGAAACTGCGGTCCAAGGATTTTCATGAAACCCGCCGACACCACCAGGTCTGGATCGTGCGCGACGGTGGCCTCGGTCATCGCGGCGTCCCATGCGTCGCGATCGGGGTAATCGGTCAGCCGCACGGTGTAGGCCGGCACCGCCGCCGCGGCGGCAATCTGAAGCGCTGCGCAGTCTCGGTCAGCGCCAACCGCCACCACCCTCGCCGGGTACTCGCCGACAGTCGCGTCGAGCAGAGAGGCGAGAAGCGAACCTGTTCCGGAGGCCAGAACTACCAGCCGCGCCGGTGCACTCGGGGGCACACGGAGCGGTTGCTGCACGCCTCGACACTCTAGTGGGTGCCTAGTCGGCGGTTTCACTCTTACCGTCACGCGGGGCGTCCTCGTCAGCAACGAAGTGGTCCTCCGGGTCCTCCGGATACACGTCCTCCAGGTACTGCTCTTGCGGCAGCGGTTCGGGGCCGAGGCGCATCGCGACGTCGGCCTCGTCCTCGTCCTCCAGCAGTTCGGGCTCGTCCTCGTCCTCGAGGATTTCCGGCTCGGTCTCGGGTTCCGGTTCGAGCACCGGCTTGGCCCGCTTCGGCCGTCGCGCAATGCCGCCTGACATCGCCAGCGTCAGCGCACCGACGCCGACGAACCACACGAAGACAGCGGGCGCGAACGTGACCTGGTCGACGCCGACGTCACCGAAGTTGCCCAGTCGGCCGCCGCCGGCGAACCCGAGCAGCGCCATCGCGAACGCTGCACAGGCGGCGGCGACGATCAGCTTGCCCAGCGCAGGGAGCAGGGGCAGCGGTCGCCGCGCGCATTGCTGCCCGACCGCCACCGCAGACGCCGCGGCGACGATCAGTAGCGCCACCCACACCGGGCCCAGCGGTGGTGACGGCACCGCCGCCAGCACCGGCAGAGCGGGGATGTCACCGCCGAACACCGTGAAGGAGCTGAACGTGGCCAGGCCGACATGCGCGCTCGACCCCACCGCGACCGCAGCGGTGCCGACCATCAGGTTCGGCGCGTACAGCACCGACAGCACGGTCAGGCTGAACTGCCCGAACACCGAATCGGTGATCGCGTAGAGGTCGTGCATCGTCGACCAGTGCACGACCAGCGAGCCCGCCATCACGACGCCGGAAAGGCCGAGGAGCGCCAGCACCCCGGCGGCCGCCGCCCGGAACGCATCTGGCAACCAGTTTGGCAGCGGGGACGCGGTCAACGTCCGACGGCCGACGCGCGACCCGACCCCTATCGCAGCGCCGATCGCGTGCACGGCAAGCACACCACCGAACGCCCGCAGCGCGTTCGGTGTCTGCAGTTCGGTCAGCACCGAGGCGGCGTCGTGAACGACCGCCAGCGAGATCGCGGCGATCAGCAGGGGACCACCGAGCGCCGAGGCGACCACCCAGCGCGTGACGAACCACGAGGGTTGCGCCGAGGTGGCCGCAGCGGTGGTGCGTGCGGTGCCCCACACCATCGCCAACACCGGCAACAACGGCATCGCGCCCAGTTCGCGGCCGCCAATGGACACCGGCACCTGGTGCACACCCAGCCACATGCTGGCGATCGCGCCCAGGGCGCCGGTCATGTCGCTGTTGGCGATGAGCAACTGCAGGAGCGTCACCGCCGCGATGATGACCAGCGCCACGACCGACGGCCCGAATGCGACCCGAAGCAGCTCACGCGCCTGGCGTGTGCCTACTGGCCGGTCATCCACTGGGCGGGCCGCTCCTCGCGCTAGCTCACGCGCGCGAAGTTGACGCACGCGCGGCCCAGACTACGACGGCGGCGGGCCGGACTGTGAGGAAGACGACGGCTGTGCCGGCACCTGTGTCGTCGGCGCATTGCTCGCGTTGCTGTGCGGCGGCTGGCCGTAGGTGGGGAATCCGGTGGGCGGGGTCGGGGGGCCGCCGCCCTGCGGGCCCGCCGAGAATCCGCCCGTCGACGGGCCACCCTGGTAGCCACCGCCGTACTGCGACGGATAGCCGGGACGCTGCTGTTGCTGCTGATGCGGCGGACCGGGCTGATGCTGCTGCCCGTAGTACTGTCCGGGACCGCCGTACTGGCCGTACTGCTGCTGCTCGTAGCGGGGCCGCGGCGCGGGCGCGTTGATGACACCGGCGTCGAACAGCAGCACCGCGACAGCGATGATCGCCTGCACCACGCTGAACCCAATGATCAGATACAGACTCCAGCCGATTGAGACACTGCTCGGCTTGTCCAGAACTTCGGCGATCACCAGCAAGAAAGAGACAACGGCGAAGACCGCGACCACCACGACATAGGTCTTCTGCTTGGGCAGCAGGCTGACCCCGGCGAGCAGCCCGGCGAGAAGTGACGCGACCACGGCAAGCTCCAGACCGAACGAGGCGCCGCTGAGGTCGCCCAACCCCTGGAAGTCCGAACGTGTGATGGTGAACAGCGGGCCATAGCTCGCGAGATACACCGCCAGGCCAAGGGCCGCTACCGCGGCGGTCAGATAGACCGGCAGCTTGCTCGGGCCGTCGGCGGCAGGCGCAGCGTCGGGCGCCTTCCCGAACTGCTGAGTGGGCGCGGCGAACTGAGTGGTCGGTTGCTGGGCGGGTGGATATCCGGGACTGCCGGGCGGGTAGGTCATGACCTCTCCTGTGCTGGCCTGAGCGATTCAGATATCCACGCTAGCGCACGCTGCAGTGAAGGCGGCGGGCATCTGCACCTCAGGCGGACACCAGCACCGGCGAATCGACCGAATTCTCTTCGGAATCTTCGATTTCCCGCACCAGCGGCAGCACCTTCGAGCCGAAGTACTCGATCTCCTCCTGGAAGTGCAGGAAGCCACCGAGGATGAGGTCGACGCCGCGTTTGCGATACGCCGCAACGCGTTCCGCGATCTGCTCGGGTGTGCCGATCAATTGCGTGCGGAAGCCATCGTTGTACTGCACCAAGTCCTCAAAGGTCGAATCGGCCCACATGCCGCGCTTGTCGGACGTCGAGTTGCCGGCCTGTTGCACAGCAGAGCGAAATCCCTCGACCGCGGGACGGTTGGCCTTTGCGATGATCTCTCGCAGGACTTCTTTCGCCTCTCTCTCGGTGTCGCGGGCGATGATGAAACCGTTGAGCCCGACGCGGACCTCACGGTTGGCGTCCCTGGCGTGATCGCGAACCTCGACGACCTGTTCGGTGAGCCCGTCGAAGTCCTTGCCGTTGGAGAAGTACCAGTCGGCGTGGTGGCCGCCGTTGCGGCGTGCGGCGGTCGAGTTGCCGCCCTGGAACAGTTCGGGATTGGGCCGCTCCGGCGTGTTGAGTGGCTTGGGCTTCAGGGTGAAGTCGTGGATGCGGTAGAAGTCGCCGCGAAAGTCGACGTCGTCCTCGGTCCAGATCTTTCGCAGCACCTGGAGGAACTCGGCGCTGCGACGGTAGCGCTCGTCGTGCTCCAGCCACGGCTCGCCGAGGTGGGTGAACTCGTCCTTGAACCAGCCCGAGACGACGTTGACCGCGAACCGGCCACCGGAGAGGTGATCGGCCGTCGCGCCCAGCTTGGCCAGAACCGCGGGCTGCCACAGACCCGGGTGGACGGCGGCGATGACCTTGAGCCGCTGCGTCGCCAACAGAAGCGCCAGCGAGAAGCTCGTCGACTCGTGCTGGAATTCCGCGCCGTAGCTGGCCTCGTAGCGGACCTGCGAAAGCGCGTACTCGAAGCCGTTGCTCTCCGCGGTCTGCGCGAGCTTGGCGTTGTACTCGTAGTTCCAGTCGGTGCGCTGTTCGATGTCGCTGGTCACCAGACCGCCGCTGACGTTGGGCACCCAGTAGGCGAACTTGACGTGGTCGGCGATGCGTTCGGTCGTCATGGTGTGCCATCCCAGCAGCGGTTTGGGGTGCCGTCGCGGGTAACGCTCGCGGTGAACCTAAGAAGAACGGTCAGGGCATGCGCCGAGCAGCGAGGTGGAAAGCATGATCCGGCCCAGCGCTACCCAAGCGGCGCCGTAATAGGTCGGATACCGCCGCTGGAGCGCGGTCGCGGCGTCCAGGCGCGTGGCGGCGGCGTCGGCATCGCCTGCGGCCCGTTCGGTGGCGGCGGCAGCGACCACGGCCACCGGATGCTGCCAGTCGCTGGCCGCGGATCCGTCAAGGTTGCGCAATGCGGGGACGTCCCTCGGCGTCGCCAGGATGGGACGCATCGCGGCCGCAATCGCGCGGTCGGCCGGATCGCACGATTCGGCGAACCGGACCGGAAGCCGCGCGGCGTCAAGACCGAAGTCAACGGGTCCGCCGCCTGGCGGACCTGCCGGCACCGCGGTTCCGGCGGCATCCACACTGGCCCAGTCGGGTGGCAGCGACGACGTGCCGACGAGCTGCCAACCCATGACTCGCTGGGTGCGGGTGAGGTCTCTCCACCGAGAGTCGCCGGAGACCTGCGCGAGTTGATCCTCGGCGCGGGGACTGAAGTAGCCGGCGTTGACGGTGTACGGCGGCGTCGTCGCCCAGTTCCCCGCCACCAGCACCTGACCCGCACCGGCCATTCCGGCACCTGCGGGGACGACGTCGGCTGCGGGGGCGACGCGGGTACCAACCGTCACCGACTCCGCCTGCAGAATGACGGCGCCCAGCCGCTTGCCGTCTTCGGTGAGCTCCGGGGCACCGAAGCGGCCGCCTGCGAGTACAAGCGCCCGGGCCGCATCGAGGTCTGCGTCTGCCGCGCTGTTGGCGTCGATGACCTGATCGTCGGCCCATCGCCAGGACAGCAACCCGTCGGGGCGGCGCAGATGATCCTTCGTCCAGTCCCAGATCGAGCGGAACCGAGTTTGGTCGCCGACCGCGGCGGCGATCAGCATTCCGTAGGCCTGCCCCTCGCTCACGACGTCACCACCCTCGTCGCGGCGCACCACTCGTCCGTCGGATTCGGCGTACTCGTCGAGGAATTCGCGTCCAGCGGAGCGCGCCGCGTCCTCCCGCATGGCGGCGATATCCGCGGTCGTCACCCGCGGATCGATCACCTTCGCGATCCCCCATCCAGCACACGCCACCAGCACCAGTACAAGCGCCGTTCTGACCGCGGTGCGCAACTTCGTTCTCATCGACTGCCCCGCCGACGTCCCGCGAGTCCCTTCAGGCCGCGGATCAAGGCCAGCGCGACGATGGCGGCCGCGACACAGACACCGGCCACCGCAGGGAGAGCCGATTCGCTTACCCGCGCAATCGCATGCTGTTTCTCCGCCGGTGCGGGCGGTCCGGCTCCGGCTGGAGGCATCGTCAGCGCCGGCGGGTTCAGCATCGCCGGGGCGTCGGGCACATCGCGCAACGGCCGCAGTGCCGGGCCGTCGGGTCCATCGGTGAGCAGGAAACTGGTCGGCTCACCACTGAGTTCCACCGGTTGTTGCCATTCCCGGCCGTTGGCGGTGACGACCGCCGTGTACTGGCCAGCCGGCAGCGGGGCGTAACCGGTGACCAGTCCATAACCGGCGTCGTTGGCCAGCACGATGGGGTCACCGCCTGCGGCGGGTGTCAGCGCCAGCTTGACGGATCCTTGCGCACTGGCGGCGTTCACCAGCCGCAGCGCGGACTCGGCGGGCGGTCCATCGGGCGCCAGCTGCGCTGTCACTTCCCCCGCGTCGGCCCCGGAGAACAACGTAAGTGTGTACGGCGCAGCGGGATTGAGTGTGAGGACCTGCCGGATGACCGGGGTGTGCCCATCGGCATGGGTTGCCACCACGTATGTTCCCGCGGGCACAGAGTGGTAGGCCGACGGGTTCTCATCGCCGGTCGCCGAGAGCGAACCGACGGCGGTGCCGTCGATACGCACCAGCTCGACCTGCTCGACCGGCCGACCACGGCGCATGTCGGCCACCCGCAGCGCGGCCGGATCGCCCTGCGGCGGTGCCGACCCTGTACTCAATCCGATGTTTTTGACCCGCAACGGAAATCGGACCTCCAGTCCCCTGGCCGTCAAGGTGGCCGATTCGACCGCAAACGGTCCGCCTTGGCGCTCGAAGAACGCGGCCAAGTCATCAAGCTGGGCGCGTGGACCTGTCAAGACCAACTTGCGTCGCGGCGTCCCGGCGATCTGTTCGCCGTCGATCGCCGGAATAGCTTCCAGCCGAGCCGGTTTCGTGGCGCAGATGACGGCGAGCGCCGCGAGCACACGTTGATCCACGGTACGCGACTGCAGGACGCCGAGTGCGTCGGGATTGGCGGAGTCGGCGAGTCGGGCCGCGAGCTGCGTTCCGAATGCCGGCGCCGCAGGCAACACCGGGGCGGGTGCGACGTTGTTGACTCGCAGAACGTCGACGCGTGTCCCGCCGGAGCCGAACGTGGCAGCGGGCTGCGCGTGCGCGATCGCGTCGGTGAGCACGCCCTTCGGGGGCACGTTGGCCCGCGAGGACGCGGTCGACACCACCCAGTCGTAGTTGACCCAGCCGTTCGGCGCCCAAGCGCGCACCTGCTCGTCGGTGTCCACCTTGTATGCCCAGACGACATCGCGTCTTGCGCGGCCGTCCCGGATCAGGTCCACCCAGATCGCATCGTCGACGATCAGGCGGTCGCCCTTGGGCACATTCCGCGCGATCCACCGCTGCGCCTGTTGCATCGACGCGTCATCATCCGTCTGCAGCACCTCGTGATAGGTGGGCAACCAGAGCGACACGACGATCGAAATGACCAATGCCCCGCTGGCGAGCACCGGACCGCGGAACCGCTGCAGAAGCGGCGACGGGTCGTTCTGCCGCAGATGGCGCAGTGCTACCTCACCGGTGCCCGCGGCCACGAGTGCCGTCAACGGCAGGGCCGAGATGATCAGCGGCACTGGGAGATATCCCGGCCGGACGATGATCGCGATCAGGGTGGCCAATCCGACGGCGAAGGGCCGCAGCCTCTCGACGAGCAGTCCCCCGACGGCGATCGGCACCGCGAGGATCGGCAGGGCGGGGTCAAGTTTCAACCATTCGGTCAGCGTGTGGCGTTTGAGCGAGCCGGCGTCGGTGATCGCGCCGCCGTCTGCACGCTCCCACAGCTGGAATTTGATGCCCTGCCACAGGCTGACGTGACCGGGCCCGGGGACCAGCTCACCGCGGACCACGGCCATCAGGAGGTACGTGCTGACAACCATGGCGAAAACGGTGCCGAACACTGCGAGTGCATACCGGCGTGTGGCGGGTACGGTCTTGGTCCAGACCAGCCACACGACCATCGGTACGAACAGCAGCATGGTCTCTTTCGTCAGCACCGCAACACCGAAACACGCTGCGGCACCGAACATCGCCGACAACCGGTGCCGCGGCGAACAGATCAGGACCAGGGCGGCCATCAGCCACGCGATCGCGATGTTGTCCAGATACACGGTGCGGCTCAACGAGATTGCCAGCGGCGACACGGCATAGATCACGACCGCGACCACGCTTGCCCAGCGCGACATCTCTGCACGGCGCGACAGGCACCACAGCAGCCCGGCGGTGATCACGGCGATGACGACCATCAGGTACCGGCCGGCGGCGACCGCGCTGCCGCCGAAGTCGGACCCGGTGATCGCTGTCCACGCGGCCAGCTGCAGCCAGCCGGCTGGCGGATGGTCGTACCAGTACGTGTAATGGGCGAGCTCGCCCCACCGAGTGACGGCGAATGCCTGTGCGACGTAAGTGCCTTCGTCGTCGAGCCGCGCCGGTGAGCCGGTGAGGTTGATCAATCGCAGTATCGCGGTGAGGGCCAACAGGATCCCGAGGACTGGGATCGAGGGATTGAGGCGGCGTAGTCGACTCATGCCGCCGCCCGGGGCGCAGGCGTGCCGGCGCGGTGAGCGTTGGCATGCGAGGTCTTCTCCCATCCGCCGTCACCGCGGATCTCGCGCCACACCGACCGCAGCGCCGCGAACGCAAGGATCAGTTGGTAGGGAAAAGTGCCGAGTAACAAGCGCACTCGGTCCCACATGCGTATCCGGATGCCGAATTCCCGACCGAACTCTCCGAGCGCGGCGGCCTCTACCGCCATCGTGACGAGCATGAGTGCCAACGGCAGGAAGGTCGCCAACGTGATGGGCACCGGCACCTTGAGCAGGAACATCGACGCCACCGCCAGGGGCAGCAGCGCGCCGGTCGCTGCTTGCAGGAACGGCATTGCCAGGGTGTATCGGGCCAGCCATCGCTGTCTGCGGCTGGGCAGCTTGCGCCACTCGCCCTTGCGAAACACCTGGAGAAATCCCTGATTCCAGCGCGTCCGCTGCTTCACCAATGCCTTCACCGAGTGTGGTGTCTCCTCGCGCGTGACGACTCGCGGGTCATAGGCGACGGCGACACGCGCACCGCCGGTGGACAGCCGCACCCCGATCTCGCAATCCTCGGCCAGGCAGTGCGGATCCCATCCGCCTGCCCGCCTCAGCAACGCGGTGCGGGTGAATACGGTGTTGCCGCCCAGTGGAATGAACCGTTGATCGGCGTGAAAGTGCAGCCGCGATCGGAACCAGAAGTAGTACTCGAGGCAGTTGCGCAGCGACCACCAACTGGTCTGCACGTTCATCAGTTGGACACCCGCCTGCACCACGTCCGCGCCGGATTCCTCGAACCGTGCCTCGACGAGTCGCAGCAGTCCCGGATGCACGTCGTCCTCGGCGTCGAACACGCCGACGATGTCGCCACGGCATCTGGGCAGCGCCGTATTCAGCGCCTTCGGCTTGTTTTTGGGCACGTTGTGGTCCATCACCACACGCACGATGCGTGGGTGGCGCGCTGCTGCCGCGCGCGCGACGTGTTCGGTCTCGGGATCGTCGTGCCCGATGACCACGATCACCTCGTAATACGGATGATCCAGGCGGGCCAGCGCGTGAATCGTGTCGCCGAGCACTGCCTGCTCGTGGCGAGCAGGCAGGACCAACGAAAAGAACCGGTGTGCGCCCGCATGTCGTCGCCGAAAACCTGTGGTCGCCAATCTTTCTGGACTATGCCAGGCGTGCAGCATCCACCACAGCGTGGTGGCGGAGACACCGAAGAGTCCCAGCGAGACGATCACCAGCACGTAGTACAGAATGAGTTGCGGCAACGGCACCGGGCGAGCGCCTGGATCCGGCATCGGCTGCGCCTGCGGCTTGGTGCCACCCGAGGCGGCTTGTACACCGTCGGCACGCGGCAAGGCGCCGCCGGACGATCCGACCGAACGCTGTTCACCGCCTTGGGAATCCGTGGGAGGCGCCCCGAATTGCGGCGACGGGGGCTGTTCAGCGGATTGGGTGTCGGCGCCCGACGCAGGCACGGGCGGTGGCGCGCCGGCCCGAACGTCGTTTCCGAAGGGCCGGCCACTGAAGATCACCAACCCGACAAAAGCCAAGACAGCGCACAGGGCGACCGCCGTCCTATTGAAGCGGGGCATGGGTATCCCTCACGGAAATTCGTTTTGATTACTGTGTCTTCGCTTTCCGTCCAATTCCCCGCAACCGGACAGTGCTCAGCGATCGGTACCCGGGACGTTGCGTTGTCAAACACAACTGTGACCTGTTACACCATCACGATCCGCGTGGCGGGTATGCCGTTGAACCGCGACTACGTGACAGCGGTATACGCCCCCATCATGGGGCTGACCACGATGTCTCCGACCTCGAGTGGCGGCATCGGATAGTCACGGGCGATCAGGTCGGCGCTATCACAAGTCGGCCCGGCGAGTGTGACGGGCTCGTATTGGCTTGCGCCATCGTCAGTTAGCTCACGCAGCGCGAGAATCGGCGG
>JAJKIB010000210.1 GCA_021154745.1 Mycobacterium sp. | reverse complement strand
TGTGGCGCCCGCTCGGCACTCACCCCTTCCAACTCCGCACGGTCAGCCGCGGTCATCCTAGAGATGAATGCTATGAGCTGTCTGAGGCCGGTAGCTGTCAGCGTCCTCTTCACCCGCGGACCCGCGCCCGACGGCGCGGCGCCGGTGAGCCGGGCCAGCGAGCGGAACGTCTTCGACGTTGCCACCGTCAGGTCCGGATTGCCGGCCTTGAGCATCTCGGCGCCGGCGTCGGCGATCTCGGTGGCCAGCCAGTCACGCAGCATGGCCACGCGGCGGCGGCCAGGTGGATCGTCGGGCAGCCATTCACGAGTGAGCCGGCCGGCGCCCAGCGGCAGCGACAGTGCCACTTCGGGCTCCTCGTCGACACCGCTGGACAGTTCGAGGGAACCGCCGCCGATGTCGATGTTGATGATGCGCCCGGCGCTCCACCCGTACCACCGGCGCACCGCCAGGAACGTCAATCTGGATTCGTCGACCCCACTGAGCACCTGCAGCGCCACACCGGTTTCGGCGAGCACGCGGGCCAGCACGTCCTCGGAGTTGGTGGCGTCGCGCACGGCGGAGGTGGCGAACGCCATCAGCTCGGCGCAGCCGGAGCTGGCAGCGATCTTGGCGAACTCGTCGATAGTGCTGATGAGTTTGTCGGCACCCTTGCGGGTCAGCTTGCCCGAACCGTCGATCGCCTCGGCGAGCCGCAGCGACGCTTTGGTGGAACTCATCGGTGTCGGATGCCCGCCGCGGCGCGCGTCCACCACCAACAGATGAACGGTATTGCTCCCGACATCCAGCACGCCTAATCGCACGTCACCAACCTAATGGGTGGATCGTGGAACTCCATGAGCGGATCGCCGAGCTAGACCTGGCCCCTTCAGTCCGCGATCCGGAAGTTGAAAACCGACTCGTCGAACCTGTTGTAGCCCTCGTAGTCAATGAGCTCATAGAGGTCCCGCCGGTGCTGCATTTGCCCGAGCTGTGACACGAGCGATCCATCCATCCGAAGGCTCTGCAGTGCCCGCTCGGCGGCACCCATCGCCATCCTCAGCAACGAGACGGGCCAGATCACGACGTTCACCCCGACATCGCGCAGCTGGTCGGTGGTGAACATCTCACTCTTGCCGAACTCGGTCATGTTGGCCAGCATCGGCGCGGCGACTGCCGAGCGGACGGCCGCGAATTCCTCCAGCGACTCGAGCGCCTCGGGGAAGATGGCGTCCGCCCCGGCATCGATGAGCCGTTTCGCGCGCTTGATCGTCGCCTCGAGCCCGTCGATCGCGCGGACATCCGTGCGGGCGATAATCAACAGGTTCGGGTCCCGGCGGGCATCGACCGCAGCTCGGATGCGGTGCGCCGCAGTGGCTTCGTCAACAACCTGCTTGCCGTCGAGATGGCCGCACCGCTTGGGGTTTATCTGGTCCTCGATGTGCAGGGCCGCGACGCCGGCGTCCTCGAGCTCCTGGACGGTGCGGGCGACGTTCATCGGCTCACCGAAGCCCGTGTCCGCGTCGACGAGGGTCGGCAACTCGCTGACGCGTGCGATCTGACGTGCGCGTGCGGCGACCTCGCTCAGTGTGGTCAAACCGATGTCAGGAAGCCCGAGGTCGGCGCTCAGCACTGCACCCGAGACGTAGATGCCGTCAAAGCCGTGTCGCTCGATCAACTTGGCGGACAACGGATTGAACGCGCCGGGTAACTGCAGCAACACCCCTGACGCCAGGCGCCCGCGTAGGTTGGCCCTTTTCTCGGCCGGTGCCGTCGTCGCATAGAGCATGCTCATCCCCTCGTCAGAACATCCCGGGTCGACCGGTCGGCGGCATCACTTCCGCTGGCGCGGCAAAAGTCAACTCCTGCACCTCTTTTGGGCTCAGCTCGGGCAAGCGCAACGCCAATGCCAGGAAGTGTTCAGCTTCCTCATCGCCCAGCACCGGCACGGCCAGCCTGCGGAATTTCTCAACGTATTGGTCACGGCCGAATGGCCGCGCGCCCCTGGGATGCGCGTCGGCGACACTGATTTCGTCAACGACCTTGCGGCCATCGGTGAGAGTGATCACCACTCGCCCGCCGTAGGACTGGCCTTCGCCCGCGGCGTGGTAGCGCGCGGTCCAGTCCTGATCCTCGACCGTCGTGATTTTGTGCCACAGCGCGACGGTGTCGGCACGGCCGGCGCGCTCTGCCGTGTACGACGCTTCGTGATGCCACGATCCGTCTTGTAGGGCGACCGCGAAGATGTATGGCAATGAGTGGTCCAGGGTTTCGCGCGATGCCTTCGGGT
The DNA here is from genome assembly GCA_021154745.1 of Mycobacterium sp. GTDB lineage: Bacteria > Actinomycetota > Actinomycetes > Mycobacteriales > Mycobacteriaceae > Mycobacterium. The sequence continues at coordinate 7,419 of JAJKIB010000210.1, read as the reverse complement.
CGTACTTCTGCGGGTCCGCGGCACCCGAGCCGATGACGTAGTGGGTGTGGTGGGAGGTGTGGATGACGATGTTGTCCACCTGTTGCGGGTCGGCGATCCCGGGATATTGTCGAAATATCCTGCGGGCCAGGTCAATCCATGCCTGCGCCTGGTATTCGGCGGAGTGCTCCTTGGTGTAGCTGGCCAGGATCGCCCGCTTTGGCTCACCCGGCCCGGGCAGTGGCACGTCGTAGCACGCTTCCGGCCCATCGAGCAGCCACGCGATGACGCCGTCCTCGCCCTCGTAGATTGGCGCCGGGCTGGATTGACCTCGCATGGCTCGATCGACGGCCTCGACGGCGACCTTGCCCGCGAATGCGGGTGCATACGCCTTCCACGACGAGATCTCGCCCTTACGCGACTGCCGTGTCGTCGTGGTGGTGTGCAACGCCTGCCCGATTGCTTGGTAGACGACGTCGACAGGCAACTCGAGCAATGTCCCGATTCCTGCTGCGGCCGACGGCCCGAGGTGTGCGATGTGGTCGATCTTGTGCTTGTGCAGGTCGATCGCCCGGACCAGATCGATCTGCAGCTCGTATCCGGTGGCAATGCCGCGCACGATTGAGTTGCCATCAGCGCCGACATGCTGTGCGACCGCGACGATCGGTGGGATGTTGTCACCGGGATGGGAGTAGTCGGCTGCCAGGAAGGTGTCGTGAAAGTCCAACTCGCGCACTGCGACTCCGTTGGCGTATGCGGCCCACTCGGGGCTTGTGCGCAGATCTCCGTCGAGGCCGAATACCGACGCGCCTGCCCCTCCTCGGCTCGGTGGATGCGCAGCGGCTTGCTCCCGTGCCGCCGATGGTGCCGCACGACCCAGTGATGCCGCGGCGACGCCCGCATTGTCGATGACCCGGTTGACGATCATGTCGACCACGTCATCGCCCACCTCGACGGGGTCGGCGGCCACTTCGGCCATCGCCCAGGCGAGCTGCCCTTCGCGTCGCAGGCCTTCCTCGCTGCGGTGAACGCGAACGCGGTGGTTCTGCATGGGCGCGCGGTGTCCTTCCTGCTGTCAGTCGGCGAGGCCGGTGTAGTCGTGGCGGAAATGCTCGAGACTGTTATGTAAATGGACGTGAGTCGCGTGCACCGCAAGGGCCGCGTCGCGATTGGCGATCGCCGACGCGATGAGCGCATGCTCGAGAGCGGAGGCGGCCAGCCGGACCGGCGACGCGCCGGCCTTTCGTCGCACCCGGGCGACATGGGCGCGAAGCGTATCGAGGGCGTCGACCAGGTAGGTGTTGCCCGCGGCGGTGTCGACGGCCCCATCGAAGCTGCGAATCAGGGCGTAGTAGTCGTTGATCTGCTGATCGGTCACCGCCGCATCGAGCAGAGGCGCATGCCAGTTCCGGAAATCGCGGGCATAGCTGGCGAAGACTTCGGGGTCCGCGTGCCGCGCGGCGAGGTGGGCCGCTTCAGCCTCGAGGCAGGTGCGCATCTCGTACAGCGCATCGATGTCGCGGCCTGAGACGTCGGTGACGACAAGGCCGCGGCCCCGCCGGTCAGCGAGCAAACCCTCGGCTACCAAACGACCGAACGCCTCGCGGACCGGAGTGCGCGAAACCCCGATACGCTCGGATTGCTCCACTTCGAACAGCGTGGTCCCCGGACCGAGCGCTCCGTCGAGGATCTCGGATCGCAGCTGTTCGTAGGCAAGGCCAGCCGCGCTTGAAGGCTTGGGTGCCACCGCGTCAGTGTATACACAGCTGCCGATGTCGCTTCTGCAACGTGGCTTTTCTCCCGACACATTGCGGTTGGACACGCACTATGTATACGTTCAACCGTATTGGACATCGTCGTCACCCGGGAGGGACGTTCCCATGCGAACCCCACGACTCGTCACGGCGGCCATCGCGGCCGCACTCGCGCTGGCTGCCTGCGGCAGCAACACCGGCTCCGGGTCTGGCGGCCAAGGCGAGGCGGCTTTCAAGCCGCTGGCGCGGGTCGAGATCATCGCGCCAGCGGCGCCGGGGAGCGGCTGGGACCAGACGGCTCGCGCCGTCCAGGAAGCCCTGAAGACAGACGAGTTGGCCAGAAACGTCGACGTCAAGAACGTGCCAGGCGCCTCGGGCACCGTTGCGCTGGCTCAGGTCGCCCCGCAGAAGGGCAAGAGTGATCTGCTCATTGCGTCAGGGCTGGCGATGATGAGCGGCATCATCAGCAATGGCACGGATGTGACGCTCGACGACCTCACCCCGATCGCCCGCCTGGTTGGCGAGTACGAGGTGATCGTCGTCCCGAAGAACGTGCCGTTCAACAACGTCGACGAACTCTTCGCTGCGATCAAGGCCAATCCCAAATCCGTTGCCATTGCGGGCGGTTCGGCCGGAAGCGCCGACCACATCTTCATCGGCCTGCTGGCCAAGCACTACGGCGTCAAGCCGGCCGACGTCAACTACATCGCCTATAGCGGTGGCGGCGAGGCCACGACGGCGTTGCTCGGAGGCAAGGTTCAGGCCGGGGTGGCCGGGCTCAACGAGTTCGCCGAACAAATCAAGAACGGCAACCTCAAGGGTCTGCTGATCTCGTCGAAGGATCAGGTTGAAGGGGTCACGTTCGGCCAGACGTCAACACAGATCGACCCGAATCTCGAGTTCCAGAACTGGCGGTCGATGATGGCGCCCGGTGGCATCGACGAGCAACTCAAGACGCAATACGTCGAGGCGATGACCCGGATGCACGACTCGTCGGCGTGGTCCGATGCGGTCAAGAAAAACGGCTGGAACGACAACTTCCTCCCCGGTGACGAGTTCGCGGCGTGGCTCAAGAAGGAGAACGCGCGCGTGCAGACCGTGCTGACGGATCTCGGGCTGGCCAAGCAGGCGGGTTAGTGACCGACGATTCAGCGCCTGAATCAGCGTCGCCGGACGTCTCGCAGCGCAGACCGCTCCGGTGGGGCGAGTGGGCGGTGTCGGCCGCCCTGCTGGCCATCGGCATCGTGGTGCTGCTCGACGGGCTGCATCAGGCGGCGTCGAGGTCCGCGTCGGGGGTTGGCGCGGGATTCATGCCCAAAGTCGTTGGCGTGGCGATCATTGCGCTGTCGGCAGCGCTCATGGTGCAGCTGGCACGGGGCCGCCTCGGTCAGCCCGACGAAGCGGAGGGCGACGTGGACGTGCGCAGCACGCGGTGGGTGCCGCTGGCTGTGTGTGTCGCGGCCGTCCTGGTGTTCATCGTCGGCGTTGAGCCGCTCGGCTACGTCATCGTCTCCTCGATCGTCTTCTGGCTCACTGCCTGGGCCGTCGGTGCCCGGCACACCCTCCGCAGCGCGGTCATCGCCGTCGTCTTGTCACTGGTGGTGTATCTGGCGTTCACCCGGTTGCTCGACATCGCCCTTCCAGCCGGAGTGCTGGGTTTCTGATGTCGGGCATCGAAGGGCTGCTGCACGGGCTGGCACTTGCGATCACACCCCAGGCCCTGTTGTTCGCGCTGCTGGGCACGGTGGTGGGAACCCTCATCGGGGTACTTCCCGGTATCGGGCCGGCGCTGACGATCGCGCTGTTGCTCCCCATGACGTACGGCCTCGAGCCGGAGTCGGCGTTCATCATGTTCGCCGGCATCTATTACGGCGCCATGTATGGCGGCTCGACAACGTCGATCCTGCTCAAGACGCCCGGCGAGTCGGGCTCGGTCATCACCGCCATCGACGGCAACAAGATGGCCCGCCACGGTCGCGGCGCGGCGGCGCTCGCCACGGCGGCCATCGGGTCGTTCGTCGCGGGGACCATCGCGACCATCCTGCTGGCGTTCTTCGCGCCGTGGATGGTCGATGTCGCCGTGAAGCTCGGGGCGCCCGACTATTTCGCGCTGATGGTGGTCGCGTTTTTGTCGGTGAGCGCATTGGTGGGATCCTCGCCGCTGCGGGGTTTGATCTCGATGAGCCTCGGCCTGGTCGTCGGCCTGATCGGTATCGACTTCCAGAGCGGGCAACAGCGGTTGGTGTTCGGTCAGGTGGCGCTGCTGGACGGCATCGACACAGTCGTGTTGATTGTGGCGCTGTTCGCGGTGGGCGAGGTGCTTTACGTGGCGGCACATCAGGTCTCGAGCCATTTCGACCTCCTTCGCTTGAAGAAGGACGCGAAGTGGATGACGCGTGATGACTGGGCGCGGTCGTGGCGGCCGTGGCTGCGGGGCACCGGCGTTGGCTTTCCGCTCGGCGTCATTCCTGCAGGCGGCTCCGAGATACCGACCTTCATCTCGTATGCAATGGAGCGCCGACTCTCCAAGCACAAAGAGGAATTCGGCGAAGGCGCCATCGAAGGCGTGGCCGGCCCCGAGGCGGCGAACAACGCGAACGCCGCGGGCACACTCGTGCCGCTGTTGACATTGGGCATTCCGACGTCGGCCACCGCCGCCGTCATTCTCGTCGCGTTCCAGCAGTACGGCATTCAGCCCGGCCCGCAACTCCTCGACACGCAGTCGGCCCTCGTGTGGGGCCTCATCGCGAGCTTGCTGATCGCTAACGTCATTCTGCTGGCGCTGAACCTGCCGCTGGTCGGCCTCTGGGTGAAGATCCTCGAGATTCCCAAGCCGTACCTGTTCGCCGGCATCATGACCTTCGCGCTCCTCGGCACGTACGCCGTCAACGCTTCGACGTTCGACGTGGCCGTGCTTCTGGCGATCGGCGCCATCGGCTACCTGATGCGCAGGTTCGGCTTCCCGATCACGCCCATGATCGTCGGGGCGATCCTTGGGCCGCTCGCCGAGGTCCAGCTCCGCCGCGCGCTCGACATCGCAGGCGGGAATGTGGCCACTCTGGTCAGCACACCCTTCACCATCGTGGTCTACCTGATCTTGGCGGTCGCCCTCGTGGCGGGGGTGCTGCTACGCCGCCGCGCCCAGCAGGGCATCCTGCCTGCGGCAGAACCCGAGATCGAGTCGGGTGCGCGGCAACCGTGACGTCGGCCGAAATGATCTGCGCGGCAGCATAACTAGCCGGACGCAATATCTGCGCCCTCCGACGCCACGCCGATGCAGGCGGACACTCACGTCGAAGCCCGCTAGATGGTAGTAGCGTTGAATTCGTGAGCGCATCGCATCCCGGCGAAGTGGAGCTGGACTTTGCCCGTGAGTGGGTGGAGTTCTACGACCCAGATAATCCTGAGCATCTGATCGCGGCAGACATGACGTGGCTGCTATCGAGGTGGACGTGTGTGTTCGGCACCCCCGCGTGCAAGGGCACCGTGGAGGGCCGACCCGACGACGGATGTTGCTCGCACGGCGCGTTCCTGTCCGACAACGACGACCGTGCTCGGCTAGATGACGCGGTCGATCAGCTCACCGACGAGGATTGGCAGTTCCGTGATAGGGGGCTCGGCAAGAAGGGCTACCTGGAGTGGGACGAGTACGACGACAAGCCGAACCTTCGAACGCGAAAGTACAAGGGCGCCTGCATCTTCCTGAATCGTCCCGGATTCCCCGGCGGGATCGGCTGCGCGCTGCACAGCAAGGCCCTCAAGCTCGGCGTGGAGCCGCTGACCATGAAGCCGGACGTGTGCTGGCAGTTGCCCATTCGCCGCACCCAGGAGTGGGTGGAGCGGCCCGACGGTTCCGAGGTGCTCAAGACTTGGATCACGGAGTACGACCGCCGCGGCTGGGGTGAAGGAGGAGCAGACCTGCACTGGTACTGCACCGGTGACCCGCACGCGCATGTCGGCGCCAAGCAGGTGTGGGAGTCGTACGCCCCCGAACTGACCGAGCTGCTGGGCGAGAAGGCGTACGCCGAGCTGGCCGCAATGTGCAAGCGGCGCAGCGCTTTAGGCCTTATCGCCGTGCACCCGGCGACCCGCGCCGCCGAATGAACCTCTTCCTGTTCCGGCTTGTCCCGCCGCGGGCGGACTTCGCACAGACAATGACACCCGAAGAGCAGCAGGCGATGGCCGAGCACATGGAGTACTGGCAACAGCTGCTGGCCGACGGCCGAGTCGTGGTCTACGGCCCCGTCGCCGACCCGGAAGGCGTGTGGGGCCTCGGCGTGCTGCGCGCCGAGGAGCGTGCCGAAGTGCTCGCGATCGGTGAGCGCGACCCGTCAGTGGTGGCCGGCGTCAACACCTTCGAGGTGTTCGAGATCATGGACGGTCTCACCGGTTAGGCGCTCGTCGTCACGCAAGCGCCAGAGCCACACCACCGTGCCGAGCAGGACCGTGGCGAATACGAAAACATAAGCGCCTGGCAGGATTTCGCGCCAGATGCCGCCAGCCCGCAGTGACATTATGCCGGCCTGCGGGGTATCACCCGCCGTGAACACGATCCAGCCACCGAGCAGGGCGCACGCCACCCACATGGCCGTGGCGGCGATCCTGCTGCCGACGACATACCCGCGATACCCCAGATGGACGACCAACGGCGCGAACCACACCCAATGGTGGCTCCAGCTGAACGGCGACGCGGCGGCCGAGGCCAACCCGACAATGGCAAGGGCCAACACGGCCTGCCCACGTCGATACGCCATCGCGGCGATCACGACGGCAACGGCTGCAACAGCAATCGCGGCGATGGTTGCCATGGTGGGCGAACCATGCAAGCGCAGCAGCAAGCCGCTCACACTCATGTTGGCGAACGGATCGTGTGAGATGCGATTGACGTCGTCGAACCGGCCCCGCAGCCAATATGTCGTGGAATCGCCTGGGGCGACGGCGAATCCGAGTGCGACCGTGGCGGCGAAGGTGCCCATGGCCACGAAGGCCGCCCGTATCCGTCGGGTCATCACGAGGTACACGATGAACAGCGCGGGGGTCAGTTTCAGTCCCGCGGCCAGCCCGATCCCGATCCCCGACCACCTGCTCTGCTTGGCCCCCAGGAGATCACCCACTACGAGCACGAGCAGGATGAGGTTGATCTGACCGAGCTCGGCCGTCAGCCGCATCGGTTCCAGCCATGCGATCACGCCGACCAGCAGGGCAGTCAGGCCGAGCATGTCCCCACGGGTCCGCATGCCCATCGACTTCAGCATCCGCACCACCGCGTACGTCAATGCGGCCACCATGCCGAGCAGCCACAGCAGCCACACTGAGGAGCTCTTGAGTATGGCGAGCGGGATCGCTGAGATTGCCGCGAAGGGCGGGTAGATGAACAACAACTCGTTCGGATTGCCCGTCAGACCGGTCGAGTACAAGTCGAGGCCCGCCAGTAGGCGTTCTGCGGCGAAGCGATACACCATTAGGTCGACCTGCATCCGCAGTGTCGGCCAGTGCGTATATACCGTGACGTACGTCACCAGCGCGATCGCCGCGACCGCCGGCCCCCCTCGACGCACCCAGGGCGTGATGCTGTTGGGGCATTCGTTTTCTTGTGTGGTCCCTGTTGTCACTCGCACTCATCCACCGTGGTCAGCCTTTGCAACGGGCCCACGGTAGACAACCAACTTGTGAATGGCTCTCAGGG
>JAJKIB010000209.1 GCA_021154745.1 Mycobacterium sp. | reverse complement strand
GAGACCTCGCTGTCGTCGGCGGCCCGAGTCCACGCAGCGTCGAGTTCGTCGAGCAGTTCGGTGTTCTGGGCGTTGGCGGCCTCGGGCCGATTCAGCGTGATAGTCGCGATGCGGTCGGCGACGTCATAGTCGATGTACACGATTGTTCCTCAATTTCTGGGCAAGCCCAGCACCCGCTGGGCAATGATCTTGCGTTGGATTTCCGACGTGCCGCCGGCGATCGTGCCGCCGAACGAGCGGACGTAGCGTTCGAACCAGCCACTGACGTAGGCGTCGAGGTTCAAATTTGTGTAGCGGCCCGAGATGCCCGGATGAGCAAGGCCGTCAACGCCTGAGGCGCTCAGCGCGTGTTCGGCCGCGGTCTGCGACGCCTCCGACCCGAACAGTTTGAGCACCGACAGGGCGGCCACGTCCTCATCGCCGCGCGCAGCACGGGCCAATGCCACCGAGCCCATCAGCCGCAGCGCCTGGTTGTCCATCACCAGCGTGGCGTAGCGGTCGCGGTCCAGCACCGTGCTTGGGCGAAAATCCTCGACGAGCTCCTGCAGTCGGTCGGCGTAGCTCAGCCACAACATGTTTCGTTCGTGACCCAGCGAGCCGCTTGCCACCCGCCAGCCCTCGTTGAGTGGTCCGATCAGATTGTCGGCCGGCACCCGCACGTCGTTGAAGAAGACTTCGTTGAAGTCCACATCGTCTTGATCGCATGCCGACGCGAACGGCCGTCGGACCACGCCGGGAAGGTCGGTGGGGATCATCAGCGCACTGATGCCCTTGTGTTTGGTGGCGTTTGGATCGGTGCGAACAAAAGTCAGTAGGACGTCGGCATCGTGGGCACCGGATGTCCACACCTTCTGCCCGTTGACGACGAAGTCGTCACAGTCACGGACGGCACGGGTGCGCAATGACGCCAGGTCGGAGCCGGCCCCCGGCTCGCTCATCCCCAGCGACGCCGTCATCTCAGCCCGCATGATCGGCACTGCCCACCGGCGTTGTTGCTCTGGCGTTCCGAACGAGATCAACGAAGCGGAGATGATGCCGACGCCCTGCGGGTTGAACGTCAGATAAGCGCGCCGGCGCGCGAGTTCCTGTTGATGGACATATTGCTGCAGCAGTGTCGCGTTTCGACCGCCGAACTCAGGCGGATATCCGGGCAGCAGCCAGCCGTTGTCGAACATCAGCCGCTGCCACTGACGTGCCCATTCTGGGATGTGGCTGCTCGATCGCGAGCGCTCCACCGCCTCCGCCTCGGAGGGCAGGTGTTCGTCCAAAAAGCCCACGAACTCCGAGCGGAAGGCCTCGACGTCAGCGTCGAAGGTCAGCTGCACGGCGCTCCCGGGGGAAGAAAATTTGAAAGGCTACTGTTATCTCCAAAATGAGAATACTATTCTCATGATGAGAAAGTTACAATCTCTGACACGTGAGCCGCGAGGGGGTCGAGGACCGCAATGGCAAGGCGTTCTCCGGTACAGTCAGTTCATGTTTTCCCTAATCGGCCTGGTTCTGAGGCGCCGGTGACGAGCCCCAGCGAAGAACCCGCCTGGAAGCAGCGCGCGGTCGAGCGATCGATCAAGACTGCGAAGCTCCGGGCCGCGCAACGCGTTCAGCGTTTCCTCGATGCCGCCCAGGCGATCATCATCGAGAAGGGCAGCACCGACTTCACGGTCCAAGAGGTCGTCGACCGGTCACGTCAGTCTTTGCGAAGCTTCTACCTGCAGTTTGACGGCAAGCACGAGCTGTTGCTGGCCCTGTTCGAGGACGCCCTGAGCCGGTCGGCCGAACAGATCCGCGCGGCGACCTCGAGCCAGAAGGACCCGCTCGAACGCCTCAAGGTCGCCGTCGAATTGCTCTTCGAGTCGTCACGACCGGACCCGACCGCGAAGCGTCCGCTGTTCACCGACTTCGCGCCGCGACTGCTCGTCTCGCATCCCTCTGAGGTCAACATCGCGCACGCACCGCTGTTGGCCCTGCTCACCGAGCTAATGGAAGCGGCCAGTGCGGCAGGCGAATTGCGTCCGGACATCAATCCCAAGCGGATGGCCGCGATGACGATGCAGACCGTGATGTTCGTCGCACAACACAGCGGCGAAGATGCGTCGGGACATCCCATCACCGCCGACGAAGTCTGGGACTTTTGCAGCAACGGATTCGCCGTCAGTTAGCAAGAGAATTACGTTCTCATTTGTGCAGAATCGGGCTTACACTGAGTGAGTGCGCGATCTCTGGTCCGATCTCCTCGCTTGCCTTGATCTCGATCCGGTGCCGTCGGGGGGCACCGGAGAGGAACGCTCCGGCGAGTACGTAACCGAGTTCGAAGGCCGTAACCAACGCCTGGAATACCACCGCGTGTTCGGCGGGCAGCTTCTCGGCCAGTTCATCAGAATCGCGTCGGCAACTTGTCCGGACAAGGCAGTCAAATCCCAGCACGCGGTGTTCGCGCGCGAAGGCCGCGCCGACGAACCGATTCGATACCAAGCCACTCGCCATCACGACGGTCGGTCCTTCGCCACGATCACCATCGCGGCCCGGCAGAGTCGTGGCGTCGTCGCGACCTCGTCGATCTGCATGCACGCGCCAGAAGATGGCCCGGAGCACCAATCCGTCGACGAGGTGCCCGCCGTCCTCGGCCCCGACCATCAAGTCGCGCTCGATCTGATCCCGTGGGAAACCCGCACGACCGTCGATCTCAACGCCACCACCACGGGCCCGCCCCAGTTCGAGGTCTGGATGCGCACGCCGGCCGTCGATCCGGAACTCGCACCCGCACTCGCCGCGTATGCCACGGATCTGACGCTCATCGGAACCGCGCTGCGACCCATGGACGGTGTCAGTCAGCGCGGCAATGGCACATGGTTCACCTCCGCCGTCACATCGCACACCATCTGGTTTCACCACCCTTTCCGCACCGACGCTTGGCTGTTGCTGCGCCAGCACAGCCCACTGGTCGCGCACGGTCGCAGCTTCGGCCGCGGCGACATACTGACCGAAGACGGCACGCTCGTCGCCTCCTACGCCCAAGAAGCCCTCTTGCGGTTCGCGAGCTGAGATCGTCGATGCAAGCAAATCCGTTGTCTCCCAGCGCTACTGACGATTAGTCGGCGAGCACATACCGAGTCGTCCAATGGGCCACAGGCGCGATTGGCGCCCGGGCGCTTTCGCGCGAAGGTGCGGGCGGCCTGCGAGCTCGGCCGCACCCCGGTGCACAGCACAGGAAGCAGCCCTGGTTTCATCACCGAGACCGTGCCGGGAGGCGCTCACCTCGATTCGACGTCAGCTGACCGCACGCACGATCGACGAGTATGCCGATCTGTCACAACGGAATTCGCCGGAGCTGCTCTTGGACCTGATGGGTTTCGGCCGGCCGGCCGGGCCCTTCGAACAGTTCCGGGCCGACCACCTGCACTCGAGTTTCGGCCCGTCGCGAGACGGCGATCGCGGCGGGCACCTTAGCCGCGGGAAGTGTTGCTGCACAACGCATCACAATCTCCGGCATCCGTGCACGCCTGCGAATGCTGTAGCTCCGAGCCACGTGGTACTGCACGACCGGCCTGTACCACGAATGGGAAGTCCGCGGGACCGGCTGGCACGTGTCGGTCGACGGCGGGCATCTGCTCCACGCTGAACCTTCCCCAGGTCATCACGACTCTCGGGTGAGAAGGTGATTCTTATAAGCGGAGAGCTTAAGTTGCCAGAAATGAATCTCTTGTTGACACCCGCGCAGCACCGATGCCAGAGTTGTGAGACAAACACCCCCCATATGTCTTACGCAACTTCGGCCCACCGAGAGGCGACGCAGTGACAGTCAGCGCTGAAAGCTCCGACGTTCGGGCTGTCTACTTCGACCCGTACGACGTCGAAATCAATGCAGATCCGTACCCGGCATTTCGTCGGCTTCGGGACGAGCAACCGCTGTATTACAACGAGCAGTACGACTTCTACGCCCTGAGCCGCTTCGCCGATGTGAACAAGGCGCTTGTCGACCACGAGACCTTCAGCTCGGCCCGCGGTGCCATCGTGGAGTTGATCAAGGCCAACATCGAGATCCCCGCTGGGACAGTGATCTTCGAGGATCCGCCCATTCACGACATCCATCGCAAGCTGCTTGCCCGGATGTTCACACCACGCAAGATCAACGCCCTCGAGCCCAAGATCCGCGAGTACTGCGCCCAGGCCCTCGACCCACTCGTCGGATCGGGCAAGTTCGACTTCGTCACCGACCTTGGCGCGATCATGCCGATGAGGGTCATCAGCGCACTACTCGGCATTCCCGAGGGCGATCAGGAGAAGATTCGTGACCACGCCAACGCGCAGTTGCGCACCGAGGCGGGCCAACCCATGGCAGCCGCCCAGGACGGGCTCGTCACGGGCGAGATCTTCGCCGCCTACATCGACTGGCGGAAGGACAATCCGTCCGACGACATCATGACCGAACTGCTCAACGTCGAGTTCCAAGACGAGCACGGCGTCACCCGCCGGCTGACCCGCGATGAGTTGCTCATCTACATCAACGTTGTGGCGGGTGCGGGCAACGAAACCACCACGCGGCTGATCGGCTGGGCCGGCAAGGTGTTGGCCGAACACCCCGACCAGCGTCGCCAACTCATCGAGAACCCGGCGCTCATCCCGCAGGCCATCGAGGAGCTGCTGCGCTTCGAGCCGCCCGCGCCGCATGTGGCCCGCTACGTCACCCGCGACGTTGAGTACTACGGCCAGAAGGTCCCCGAGGGCAGCGTCATGATGATGCTGATCGGTGCAGCTGTACGGGACAGCCGCCAGTTCCCGCCGGACGGCGAGGTTTTCGACATCCACCGGGAGCAACGCCAGCACCTCGCATTCAGTGTGGGCACACACTACTGCCTCGGATCGGCGCTGGCCCGGCTGGAGGGACGCATCGCGCTCGAGGAGATCCTCAAGCGGTTCCCCGAATGGGATGTCGACATGGCCAACGCGTCACTCTCACCGACGTCCACTGTCCGCGGCTGGGACTCGATGCCAGCCGTTATTCCGTAATCCGTTCCACTAACGACGAATTGAGGTAGTCATGACAGGACGCGTTGAAGGCAAGGTGGCTTTCATCACCGGAGCGGCCCGCGGACAGGGCCGCGCGCATGCGGTGCGGCTGGCGCAAGAGGGCGCCGACATCATCGCGGTCGACATCTGCAAGCAGATCGACAGTGTGCGAATTCCGCTGTCGACGCCGGAGGACCTTGCCGAGACGGCGGATCTGGTCAAGGGGCAGAACCGCCGCATCTACACGGCCGAGGTCGACGTGCGTGACTACGACGCGCTCAAGGCAGCCGTCGACACGGGCGTCGAGCAGCTTGGCCGGCTCGACATCATCGTCGCCAACGCGGGCATCGGTAACGGTGGCGCCACGCTCGACAAGACCAGCGAGGGCGACTGGACCGACATGATCGACGTCAACCTGGGCGGCGTATGGAAGACCGTCAAGGCCGGTGTGCCCCACATCCTGGCGGGCGGCCGCGGCGGCTCGATCATTCTGACCAGCTCGGTCGGCGGCCTGAAGGCCTACCCGCACACGGGTCACTACGTGGCGGCGAAACATGGTGTGGTGGGCCTGATGCGGACGTTCGCGGTCGAACTCGGTGCGCAGAACATCCGTGTCAACTCCGTGCACCCGACGAATGTGAACACCCCGCTG
>JAJKIB010000208.1 GCA_021154745.1 Mycobacterium sp. | reverse complement strand
CTCGGCGACCTTGAGCATCGCGGGCGGGCCGTCCTCGTCGGGGAAGCCCTGGCCGAGGTTCACCGCGCCGATGCGGGCGGCCAGCGCCGACATCTCGGCGAAGATCGGGACCGCATAGGGCTCGAGCCGCCGCACTGTCATAGTCGCCGAGCTTATGTGCCGCCGAACGTGGGTTACCAGCACGCAATTCCTGCGATCCGTGTGCGGGTAACCCACGTTCGCGCATGCTGAGCAACCAGCCAACCAGCCGGTTGGGTGGGGCTGTTAGGCTGGCCGGGCAGAGGACTACCGCCCACGTGGGCTGGGCTCCCATAACCCCATCTGAACAGGAAGAATCTTCATGTCTGAAGAAGCCTTCATCTATGAGGCCATCCGCACGCCTCGCGGCAAGCAGCGCAACGGCTCGCTGAACGAGGTCAAGCCGCTGAACCTGGTCGTCGGCCTTGTCGACGAACTGCGCAGGCGTTTCCCCGACCTGGACGAGACGCTGATCAGCGACATGATCCTCGGCGTGGTCTCGCCGGTCGGTGATCAGGGCGGCGACATTGCCCGCACCGCGGTGCTCGCCGCAGGCCTGCCGGAGACCACCGGCGGCGTGCAGCTCAACCGGTTCTGCGCCTCCGGCCTTGAGGCCGTCAACACCGCCGCGCAGAAGGTGCGCTCCGGCTGGGACGACCTGGTGCTGGCAGGCGGTGTCGAGTCGATGAGCCGCGTGCCGATGGGCTCCGACGGCGGCGCATGGGCCACCGACCCGGAAACCAACTACCGGATCGGCTTCGTGCCGCAGGGCATCGGAGCCGACCTGATCGCAACGATCGAGGGGTTCTCGCGAGAGGACGTCGACGCCTACGCGGCCCGGTCGCAGGAGCGGGCAGCCGCCGCATGGTCGGGTGGTTACTTCGCCAAGTCCGTCGTGCCGGTGCGCGACCAGAACGGTCTGGTGATCCTCGACCACGACGAGCACATGCGTCCCGGGTCGACTGTCGACAGTCTCGGCAAGCTGAAGACCGCGTTCGACGGCATCGGCGAGATGGGCGGCTTCGATGACGTGGCGCTTCAGAAGTACCACTGGGTCGAGAAGATCAACCACGTCCACACCGGCGGCAACAGCTCGGGCATCGTGGACGGCGCCGCGCTTGTGCTTGTCGGCTCCGAAAGTGCGGGAAAAGCTCAAAATTTGACGCCGCGGGCCAGGATCGTCGCGACAGCCACCAGCGGCGCCGACCCGGTCATCATGCTCACCGGCCCCACCCCGGCCACCGTCAAGGTGCTGGATCGCGCGGGCCTGACGGTCGATGACATCGACCTGTTCGAGCTGAACGAGGCGTTCGCGTCGGTGGTGCTGAAGTTCCAGAAGGACCTGAACATCCCCGACGAGAAGCTCAACGTCAACGGTGGGGCGATCGCGATGGGTCACCCGCTGGGTGCCACCGGGGCGATGATCACCGGAACCATGGTTGACGAGCTCGAGCGCCGCAACGCTCGACGCGCGTTGATCACGCTGTGCATCGGCGGCGGCATGGGCGTGGCCACCATCATCGAGCGAGTCTAGAGTAGAGAGTCATCTCAAAAATGAGTACAGAGAACACCATTGGTTGGGATAAAGACGCCGACGGCATCGTCACCCTGACGCTCGACGATCCGACCGGGTCGGCGAATGTGATGAACGAGCACTACGCCGAGTCCATGCGCAATGCCGTAAACGAGCTAGTACGGCTTGTCGCAGAAGACTCCGTCACCGGCGTGGTCATCACCAGCGCGAAGAAGACCTTCTTCGCCGGCGGCGACCTCAAGGGCATGGTCAAGCTCGGCCCGGAGGACGCAGGCGAGGCGTTCGACACTGTCGAGGGCGTCAAGCGCGACCTGCGTGCGCTGGAGACGCTCGGCAAGCCGGTCGTCGCGGCGATCAACGGCGCCGCGCTCGGCGGTGGCCTGGAGATCGCGCTCGCGTGTCACCATCGCATCGCGGCCGACGTCAAGGGCCTGGTGGTCGGCCTGCCCGAGGTGACCCTGGGCCTGCTGCCCGGAGGCGGCGGTGTCACCCGCACCGTCCGCATGTTCGGCATCCAGAAGGCGTTCATGGAGGTGCTCAGCCAGGGCACCCGCTTCAAGCCGGCGCAGGCCAAGGAGACCGGCCTGGTGGATGAGCTTGTCGGCTCGGTGGAGGAGCTGGTGCCCGCCGCGAAGGCGTGGATCAAGGCCAACCCCGACAGCCACACCCAGCCGTGGGATGCCAAGGGCTACAAGATGCCTGGCGGCACTCCGGCCAGCCCTGCGCTGGCAGGCATCCTGCCGTCGTTCCCGGCGCTGCTGCGCAAGCAGCTCAAGGGTGCGCCGATGCCGGCGCCGCGGGCGATCCTGGACGCGGCGGTGGAGGGCGCGCAGGTGGACTTCGACACCGCGAGCCGCATCGAGAGCCGCTATTTCACGCAGCTGGTCACCGGCCAGGTCGCCAAGAACATGATTCAGGCGTTCTTCTTCGACCTGCAGACCATCAACGGCGGCGGTTCGCGGCCGGAGGGCATCGGCAAGACCCCGATCACCAAGATCGGTGTGCTGGGCGCGGGCATGATGGGCGCCGGGATCGCCTACGTGTCGGCCAAGGCCGGATTCGACGTGGTGCTCAAGGACGTCACGATCGAGGCCGCGCAGAAGGGCAAGGCGTACTCCGAAGGTCTGGAAGCCAAGGCGCTCAAGCGCGGAAAGACCAACCCCGAAAAGTCCAGTGCGCTCCTCGGTCGCATCACGCCGACGGCCGACGCCGCCGACTTCGCGGGTGTCGACTTCGTGATCGAGGCAGTGTTCGAGAGCCAGGAACTCAAGCACAAGGTGTTCGGTGAGATCGAGGACATCGTCGAGCCCAACGCGCTGCTCGGCTCGAACACTTCCACGCTGCCGATCACCGGCCTGGCGACCGGCGTGAAGCGCCAAGAGGACTTCATCGGGATCCACTTCTTCTCACCGGTCGACAAGATGCCGCTGGTGGAAATCATCAAGGGCGAGAAGACCTCTGACGAGGCGCTGGCCCGGGTGTTCGACTACACGCTGGCCATCGGCAAGACCCCGATCGTCGTCAACGACAGCCGGGGATTCTTCACGTCGCGTGTCATCGGCACGTTCGTCAACGAGGCGCTTGCCATGCTCGGCGAGGGTGTGGAGCCGGCTTCGATTGAGCACGCGGGTTCGCAGGCCGGCTACCCGGCACCGCCGCTGCAGCTGTCGGATGAGCTGAACCTCGAGCTGATGCACAAGATCGCCACCGCCACCCGCAAGGGTGTCGAGGACGCGGGTGGCAGGTATGAGCCACACCCGGCCGAGGCGGTCGTCGAGAAGATGATCGAGATCGGCAGGCCGTCGCGGCTGGCGGGTGCCGGCTTCTACGAGTACGTCGACGGTAAGCGCACCCAGCTGTGGCCGGGTCTGCGCGAGACGTTCAAGTCGGGCTCCTCGCAGCCGCCGCTGCAGGACATGATCGACCGGATGCTGTTCGCCGAGGCGTTGGAGACGCAGAAATGCCTCGACGAGAGCGTGCTGACATCGACCGCCGACGCGAACATCGGCTCGATCATGGGCATCGGCTTCCCGCCGTGGACCGGTGGTTCGGCGCAGTACATCGTCGGCTACCAGGGCCCGGCAGGCACCGGCAAGGAAGCGTTTGTGGCCCGGGCCAAGGAGCTGGCTGCCAAGTACGGCGACCGCTTCCTGCCGCCGGATTCGCTGACCAGCTAGCAGCAGTCCGCAGGATCCCCGAAACAACGGCGTTTCGGGGATCTTTGCTACGCGGCCAGTTCCTCGATCTGCAGCGGATTGGCCGCCGGATTGCTCGCCAGGGCGTCGAGAACAACGAACCACACCTGTGGGCTCAGGACCACGCCCAGGTGCCCGGCGGGCAGCCCCGGATACAGATCCTGAAGGACGATGTTGGTCACATTGGGCCCGTTGAGCGCCTGCTGGGTATACGGGGTGACCACCTCGTCGTTCATCGAGGCGATCGTGGTGTACAGAACACCGGGCCGGGTGTCCCCGTTGCCGTATACCTCCTGCTGGAATTCCGAACCTAGCGTCTGTTGTAGCAACGCCTGCCCGAAGATATTCACGGTCGCCTTGAGGATGGGCCCCAGGATCGGCAGATCCAGGACGCCAATCAGGCCGTCTGCATCGGTGCCGTGATTGCTCGGGGCGATGCCGATGAGCTGCGACACCTTGTCCGCACCGCCCAGATTGTTGATGTAGTACACCGGCAGTATTCCGCCGCCCTGCGAATGGCCGATGAGTATCACCTTCGGTGCGCCCGTTTCGGCGAGGACCCTGTCCACTTCGGCGGCGAGCTGCAGACCGGACTGCCTGATGTCATCCGTAGCCTGGATCGGGAAGTTGGGGTCCTGCGTGATATTGCCGTAGTTGAAGGTGTAGACCTTGTACCCGGCATTGGCGAGGACCGGCGCTCCGACACCCCAGTTCTCTCCCTGAGTGGCGATCGTTCCGTTGACCAGAATGATCGGAAGGGGATGCTCGGCGGTGACCGTGATCGACGGGTCATTTGCACCGGGCGGCGGCTTCTGGGGATTGAAGAAGGCCAGCCCGTCGATCAGCCCGTAGGTCACCGGGAAGGGTCCTGAGCTAGCAGCACCGGCTGGTGCACCGATCAGTGTCCTGCTGACGGCCGCAGCCGAATTCGCCACTGCCGTGGCCAGTGCATACGGCACACCGAAAAAACTGTGCGGGCCGAATGCCTGAGCGACAGTGTTGGCGACGGTGTACACCGCCGATGCGGCTACCACGCCGACATCGGATGCCAGCCCGATGACTTGCCGGGGCTGCGGGGCGCTGATCGTGTTGCCGCCGGATTGCGTGCTCGACACCGCGGGGGCGATGGCGGCGATCTTCGCCGCCACGGGTTGCGGATCGGGAGTTGGGGTGGTGAGCGCGACTGCGGCTCGATGACTTGTGGCATCGATCGCGGACGGCTTCGGGTCGTCGGCGACTGGCTTCGCCGGCTTCGCGGGCTTTGCCGATGCGGCGGTCAGCCCGGGTCGGTGTGAATTGCGCCGCGCGTGCGGCTGCGGCGGGTCGTCGGGGTCAGAAGAGGCCGCTGGCTTCTCGGCAGGCTCGGTGCTCTCGTCAGCTGGCGACGACGATTCGGTGGCGGCGTCGGACGTCGTGTCGTGGTCATGGGCCGCTACGGACCGTTTCGGTGAATCGGGCTTTGAAGCTTTCGGGGCGGGTGAATTCTCCGAGGTCGAATCGCCACCTGACGGCCCCGCCTCATCGGCCTGGGCGAGACCGCTGCCTACCCCGACAGCCACCCAGGCTGACAGCACGAAGGCGGCGACCGTGAACCGCAACCACCAGTAAAAGAACGACCTGGACAATCGCAAACCTCCCACCCGGTAGGCATGCAATGTATCCAGCCAGCGGTGGGGGTTGTCTCGATTTTGGCAATGCTCGTTGTCGATCAGCGACAAGTAGGCGAAATACGCAGCATCGCGACGTCGTGTGGCGCAACGGTGCGGGTGATCGCGTCGACGGTCGTCGTATCGGTATGCGTCCACAGGTCGCGCACCGCATAGCACCGCGCGTCCTGCAGTCCCGCCGCCGATGCACTGGTGGCAATGTCGGCAGGCTGGTCTCCGGCATTGAACAGCGCGACCGCCACGGCGTCGTCGGCAAGCGGCTTCACCAGCACCCGGTTATCCCGAGGTGACGTCGTAGCCTGCGCAGCCAACGGGTCCTGGTCGACCGCGATGACGTCGCGGTTGGTCAGGATCGCTCGCGTCTGATCGCTCATCGTCCGAACGTCGTTGCCTGCCAGCAGCGGCGCCGCCAGCATCGCCCACAACGAAAAGTGCGCGCGCTGTTCGGATTCGGTCAAGCTCGGCTGACCATTGGCCCGCCACGACACCTCGGCGTTGGACAGCGCAAGCTTGACCCGCAGCTTCTGCAGACGTTCGGGTGTCAGCTGGTCCTCCGACACGATGAGGCGGCTGACGTCGAGGTGATTGACGAAGAAGTCGCTCCATGTCAGTCCGACGACCATCATGTCGGGGTCGTTGAAATATCCTGCATGACTTCGCGAGGCCACGGGCGAGGACGCGCGGAACTCGTCAGGCACGTCCAGGTAGGTGCCCGTGAGGAACGCGTCGGAACTATCCAGCGGCGGTAAGATGTTGCGCCATACCGGAACCAGGTCGGTGGTGTTGCGGGCCATATCGGCGATGCCGGACCAGTCGTAGCCAGTTCCGGCGTGGTGATTGTTGGAGCTGTTCGGGTTGATGCTGTAGAAGATGCGACGGCCCGTGGCGAGCAGCGCATTTCGCATCGCAGCGAAGACTCTGACCTGATTGGTGTGGTCCGCGTCGCTGTGGCACCAGTCGTACTTCAGATAGTCAACGCCCCACGCCGCGAACGTCCGCGCGTCGGTCTCCTCGTGACCCACGCTGGCGATCCGCGGATCTTGGCCG